>DATCXQ010000446.1:0-11509 GCA_036565725.1 Blastocatellia bacterium | reverse complement strand
AGCCACAGAGACACAGAGACACAGAGACGAAGAGAAAGAGAGGTAGAAGGAAAGAGAGAAAAAGCGACGCTCTATCCATGCGAGCCCTCCGTTCATTCCTCTCTCCTTCTCTGTGTCTCTGTGGCTCTGTGGCTAATATCCGCAATCCGCAATCAATGAATGGCCGCTCTCTGTCGCTTCGCTTCATCAATGCGTGAGGCCAAGGACGCTTTCAGATCGGGATCTAGTTCGAGGCATCTGGCGAAATCGCGCTCGGCCTCGGCGTCTTTGCCCTGCATGAGCAGCGCGAGTCCGCGATAGGCCCAGGTTGCGGCCCGGTTCGGGTCGAGTTTAAGCGCACGGTCGAAGTCGGCGACGGCCTCACGCAATTGGCCTTTATCTTTGCGCGCGGTTCCGCGGTTGTGCCAGCTCAGCGCGGAGCGGTCGTTGATTTCGATGGCCCGGCTGTAATCGGCGATGGCGCCGTCGATGTCCTTCTGCGCGTGGCGGGCGTTGGCGCGGCCCTGGTAAGCCTGAGCATAACGGGAGTTCAGCGATATCGCCCGGTCGAAATCGGCGACGGCGCCGGCCAGATCGCCCTTGTCGAGCCGCGCATTCCCGCGATTATTCCAGGCTTCGGCGTAATCCGGTTTGAGTTCCAACGCCTTGCCGCAATCGGCGATCGCCTTGTCGAGATCGCCTTTAAGATAATGAATCACGCCGCGATTATTCCACGCCATCGCGAATTTCGAATTAAAGTTGATGGCGAATGTGTAGTCTTCGATCGCGCCGTTCAAGTCACCCGCCTTATGCCGCTCGTTGCCACGGTTGTAATAATCGGCCGCAGGGTCCCTCGCGTTCTGGTCCTGTTTACCTTTCTGCGCGAGCGCGGGGAACGACGCCGTGACGACAATGAGGATCAAAAGAAAGATCGAGTTAGACAGCCAGCCTTTTGATGACATCATATTTTTTCTCCGTTTTATGTTTTGCGAGCGGACAAGCCGCCCCTTTGCGCGCGGGGTGGGCGCCGCGAGCGGTAGTGAGCGGGGTCGATTACAGATTTGCGAGTGGACAAACCACTCCCTTCAGGCGGGTGGGAAATGGGCCTTAACGGCTTTCACAGCCGACGCCCAGTCTGAATCGTCGCTTCTTGATTTGTTTATTGGATCGATAACGAAACGATGTGAGAATTGCGCGTCTTTCAATGAGTTTCAAATGCGCAACGCAATTGCAGGCTAAGTCAGGAGAGCGCGACTTGTCAATGGAGATCAGGAATTGTACGCGTTGGAGGCGCCGATGATGTGTTAATCATACAAGGCGCCGTCTGCGAAGACACTTCGACATATGCGGCCTCCGTCTGCGGCCAGGTTGTTTCGGCGCGGGCTATTCGAACTCATCGAGGCGTATATGGCGTTGCATCGACTCCTTTTTGTGGCGATCAGGCGCAGGCTACGAGGGAAATTGCGCGTGGTTTCGTCCGGAGTTTACTTGCGGCGCCGTAGTTGCAGGAAGCATTGGTGACAGCTTAAGGCATATCAAGGTGAACCCCCGGATGCGGTAGGAGGCATAGGGGATCGTCTTTGAAGCAACTTCTAGTTGTTTTCACACCGTATCCGGGTTTCAAGGCTGTTCGCAAAGATCACTCTCTAAAAAGTGTGATAAGCGCGAACAGCCCTTTTTTTTTAAATCTGTGGTTGGTGGTCGGCGGTTGGTGGTTGGTAAGGAATGTTTTTACCGGTCGCCGACCACCAACCACCAACCACCAACCGCCGACCACCAACTGCTTATCTGCGCCGAATGGTGGCGACTTTCGTCCGACTGTTATATTTCATCTCCTGCATTCGGCTGCCCATCTCCTGCAGTCGCTGCGACTCGCACAACTCTTCGGCCAGCGGAAAGAGTTCGTTCTCCTCTTCGTCGATGTGGCGCTCGACGCTTTCACGCAGGTCCGCGAGCGTCCTCTGGAACTCCTCCACATTCGGGGCCATGGTTGAAAGATGCGAGAGCAATCGTTCGAGTACTTTATGCTCCTTGCGTATACTCCGCGCCAGGTCGCGTGACTCGTCGAACTCTTTCATAGCCGGATAGAACACCTCTTCTTCAATGAGCGTGTGCATCATCAGCAGTTCGTTGAGATGGTTGAAGGCGTCGACGTTCGTTTGAACTGTCCCGACCTGCCTATCGGCGGCCTCGAGTTCTCCGATCAAGCTCATCGCCTTCTGATGGTCATTCTTCAAAAGCTCCATAGCAGTCATAAAATCCTCCCCAGAAAGCCCCTGGGTAGGCGCCGCTTCCAGCGTGCAGTCGCGGGGAAAGACAGATTGATCGAAATGATACGTCCCCGGAGTCGCCTCGCTTGTGTTCGGCGATTATTGATTACGCTCCTGCGCATCCGGCCTCAAGCGCGCTGCGGGCCTCCAATGGGTCTTCCGCCCGCGACTGCACGCTGGAAGCGATGCGTACCCAGGGCGATTTCTCCTTACATATCGGGCGGCAACCACTATGCCCGATGGCGCGAGAGACGGCTCATCGCGGCGCTCGTGTTGTATGGAATACAATCTAATCGCCTTGAAACAGTGCATGACATCTGTATGAGCCATTGGCGCCTGAGCGTTTCGTAATTCGATCGCGACTTCGCGCCTCACGCCAACCCCTGCTTAGAGGCACATCGTTTGCTCAATCAAAGGCGATGGGCGTTTGCGCTCATCAGTTGGATCATCAGTGGCCTCGGGAGTTAAGAAGTGAATCTCCCGCCGCCTCAGGAACAATCCACATATCTCAGAAGGAGCATCAACGTTATGGCAGATGATTACGTAGACAATGAATTCGGAAGCGATGACGCCGCTATGAAAACCAGGAGCGGACGGGGCAAAAGTGGAGGCAGGAAGGCCAGAGTGTCGAGCGGCGCCAAGTCAGCCAGCATCCTCAGAAAAAGCGCCAAATCGAGCAAGACCCGATCGAGCGGCGCCAGGAAGAGATCGTCAAGCTCGAGCCAAAGCAATACGCCATCCCGAAGCCGAAGCGTCAAGAGCGCCACGAAGACCGCCCGCAAGACCGTTGTCGTCGCGCGCGGCAAGTCAAGCAGAACCTCCGGGCCTATGACGAGTTCCGCGAGCAGGAGCTCACGCAAGACAAGCAAAAAACAATCATCCCGCACGAAGAAGAGCTAGAGGGTTGACTCCCTGAGACAATGAAAACACGCTTTGAGTCCCGCCTTCAGGCGGCCGGAGTTCCGCCGCCTGAAGGCGGGACTCAAAGCGATTTTCCGAGTAATCACGATGGTGAATGCGACAACACGCGGCGGTCACTATAGGCCGATCAACGTCGGCCACGGCGAGCGGCTCATTTCGGCGGTGGGCGGAGGCGCCCTGTCGATATACGGGTTGAAGCGCGGCGGCTTCAGCGGGCTGCTGATGACGATCGCCGGCGGCGCCTTAATCTATAGAGGCGCAACCGGCCATTGCAATCTCTACAGGGCGCTGAGGGTCAGCACCGCTGAGCATAAAGGACTTCGCGCGAGCGTCAAACACGGCGCAGGGATCAAGGTCGAAAAGAGCGTCACCATCAATAAGCCCGTTGAGGAGTTGTTCAGGTTCTGGCACGACTTCGAGAACCTGCCCAGTTTTCTGGGCCATCTGGAATCGGTCCGCGCAATCGGTGGCCATTCCAGCAGGCTCTCGCACTGGGCCGCCCGCTTGCCCGCCGGTATGAAGCTCGAATGGGACGCCGAGATTATCAACGAAGCCCCGAACGAGTTGATAGCCTGGCGATCGCTTGAAGGGGCGCAGGTCCCCAACGCCGGCTCTGTGCGCTTTGAAAGAATCCAGAACGGGCAAGGCGCCGAAGTCAAAGTTACGCTCGAATACTCTCCGCCGGCGGGCAAAATAGGCTCGCTCGTCGCAAAATTCCTCGGCGAAGACCCTGAACTGCGAGTCGCCGAAGACCTTCGCCGCTTCAAACAGTTGATGGAGGCGGCGGCGTAATAATGGGACTTATAGTATTTATAGTACTCACGGGATCTATAAGTCCCTTACATGACAGTTCAGGCAAGAAAAAAAATTAACGCTGGGAAACGTAAGAGCTTCAAATATCATCATTCCTTCGTTCCTCCACAAAAATCTCCGGTAGCGCTGCCTGTCAGGAATGGGACTTATGAGTCTCATGAGACTCATAAGTCCCATTCCTGACAGGCGGAAGCGATGCGAGGTCTGGAATTTGCTATATCAGAGTATGTCCCCGCAGCAGGTAATAAGCCTATTGCTCATTGCTGGGGCTTTAAGCGGTCAAAAGTGGAATGTAGGATCCCGATCCGGGCGCATCAATTAAGAACTGTTGTACGTTTCGGGTGCATTGAAACCGGAGTATGGTTTCAGGCCAGTGTCTTTTCAGACGGCGGCCGCCGCTTGCCGGGTCCCACTAATGATCACGAGGTTTCTACCTTGCTGCTGTGCCGTGGATTTCAAGTAGGAGGAGTTAGGACAGGTAGATTGTGCAACCGATTCTTTCCCGTTCAATTGTGTCTATCACTTTCCCTGGGAGGTAAAACATATGTGCGATTACTCTTTGCATGGCATCAAGAACCGGCTCGCTAATGAAGGTGAGCATTTGTTCGTTCACAAGTTTCACACCGGCTCAAAAGGGCTGGCTTCAGTTACCGATCTGAAGAATCTCGAAAAACCGGCGCCGGCCCCGGCGGGCGCGGGAATATGGGCGAGATTCAAATGCTGGGTCGAAAATCAACGAAGATGGATTAACGACGATTTGAAGAGGGCGCTGCCGGCGGTTTGCATTCCTCCGGGCGCTCGATTGCAGGTAGATGGGATTCCGGCGCCACTGCAGAAACAATTCGGGGTGGGCCCTTGTGAAGAAGTCACATTCGTCCAACTGACCGCCGAGCCGTTCAGGTACCGGGACGCCGTACGCTTCCACAACGGCCAGGAAGTCCTTCTGCAAAAGCTCTCTGACGGGCTGAGAATGGACGTGCTGAGCCTGGCGCTCGCCGAGGAGATCCCGGTTCCGAAACCGGACGCGAGGTCTTCGATACTCGAACAGGTCAGCGTCGGATAAGCGTCTCCCTGCACGTGTTTTGTCTCCTCCCCTGCGGTAAAAAAAAATGGAATGCAGAATTTGCAATCAACGGATCAGCTTCGTTAAAGGCAACCACCCGGGGCGGAAGAGAAAATCGACCCGGGCGGTCCACGAAAGCGAATTGTCAGACGCTCTGACACAGGCGAATGGTGAGGTCGTGACGCCGCATCCCGGCGTTCAACGCAAACTGCGGCAGGAACTCGAGGGGAAACACCGTCGCGAACAGCAGGCGGCGGCGGAGGCGCAGCCCACGGCCGCGCCTCCCGAGTCTGCTGATCAAACCGAGAGCGCCGAATGGTATTCGAAGGCGACGGCCTGAAGTAATACCGATCCTAACAACGCCGGGAGCGCCAGCGATCGAGCGCTCGGCAGGAACTCTTGTCGTGCGCTAGATTTCCAGCGCTCTCGGTCTTCATGCGCCCTTCCCTTCCTCCATCAACTACTCTCTTTTCCTCTCTTTCCATCTACCAGTTCCTCCTTGGCGATGGCGCTTCTAACTGAAAGGCGAAGTTTTTCTTGGCCTCCTCGCCTGTCGCAAGTATCGTCGTTCAGAGTGATCAATAGTATGAGGGCAACCTTGAGGATACCGAACTGCTGTGTCTCGAGCAGTACCTTACATTGCTCGAACCTGTTGCAAACGTTCGCGCCGTGTAGAAGCGTTGGTGGCGCAGCCAAGTCGGATGCTCGTAACCAATGACCGTAGCGCGGGCCGACGAACAAGCGGTTGCATCAGAGCTGGCGCAACAAGCGCTCATTGTTCGTCCGGGGGCTCGCGCTGGAACAAATGTGCAGGCCAGGGAAGGATGGACAAAATGTGGACAAAAAAATCCGGCTCCAACGTAAGCGATTGAATCCGTTGGGCCGGACCTGAGGGTAAAGATGCTCGGAGCGAGAATCGAACTCGCACGGGTTGCCCCACACGCCCCTCAAACGTGCGCGTCTACCAGTTCCGCCATCCGAGCTTGAAAAGATTCTGTCGCTACTTCGAGGGCGAAGCAGCCGGGCTGGCCGCAGGACTCGCAGCGGCCGCGGGTGAAGCAGTCGGACTCGCAGCAGGAGCCGTGGCCGGTTTGGACGCCGGCGAAGGCTGTGGCGATGCGCCTTCGTCAACCACCGAGTGCGTCCCGATTCCCGGCAGCGAGAAGATCAGCGCGAGCAACATAAAGAGCATCGCCGCGACCACAGTCGCTTTTTCGAGCGGCTTCTGAGCGCCGCGCGGGCCGAAAGCTGTCTGGCTACCCGATCCGCCGAAAGCCGCCGCAACATCCCCGCCCTTCCCAGATTGCAAAAGGATCACCAGGATCAGGAACAGACAGACCAGAACGAAAATAACGTCGAGAACTATGAGCAGCAAGGTTAACTACCTTCCTTGAACGTTACGTGTGATTACCGGTCGAAATTGACGATCTTCGCGAAGCTCTCGGTGTCGAGACTCGCGCCGCCCACCAGCGCCCCGTCGATGTCGGCTTCGCGCATCAGATCGGAGATGTTCTCCGGTTTGACGCTCCCGCCGTAAAGAATCCGCAAACCGTCGGCGGTTGATAGATCGAAGCGTTTTGAAATCCACTGGCGAATGAACGCGTGCATTCGTTGGGCCTGTTCAGGCGTCGCAGTGCGTCCGGTGCCTATCGCCCAGACCGGTTCGTAAGCGGCGATGATACGCGCCAGGTCTTGGGCTGTCAAATCGGCCAAACTCCGCGCAAGTTGCGTCGCCACGACCTCTTCCTCGCGCCCAGCGTCGCGCTCAGCGAGCGTCTCGCCGACGCAAACGATCGGCGTGAGATTGAAACCGAGCGCCGCGCGAATCTTGCGATTGACCGTCTCGTCGGTCTCGCAGTACATCGAACGGCGCTCGGAATGGCCGATGATTACGTGCGATGCGCCCGCGTCTTTCAACATGTCGCCGCAGATTTCGCCCGTGTGCGCGCCCTGTTTCGACTCGGTCGAGACGTCCTGCGCGGCCACTTTGATATTCGAGCCTTCCAATCGATCGGCGACGGACTTGATGGCGGTGTACGGCGGCGCGACGACGACCTCGCAATGGTTAGCGTTCGCTACCAGCGGCTTGAGCGCCGTAACCGTGGCCACGGCGTCGCCGATTAATTTATACATTTTCCAATTTCCGGCAATGACTGGTTTTCTCATAATGGGATTTATAGGACTTATAGGACTCATAAGGACATCTAGGATTTACGAATCCTAGATGTCCTATGAGTCCTATAAGTCCTATTAACACTATTTTTCGCTCAACGCCACCACGCCTGGCAGCGTGTCGCCCGCCAGCAATTCGAGCGTGGCCCCGCCGCCGGTCGAGATGTGCGTGATCTTGGCGGCCAGGCCCGTCTCCTGAATCGCCGCGACGCTGTCGCCGCCGCCGATGATCGAGGTCGCGTCGCTCTTCTCAGAGGCTTCGACGACGGCTTGGGCGACGGCGCGGGTTCCCTGGTCGAACGGCAGCTTCTCGAACATCCCCATCGGCCCATTCCAGATGATCGTCTGCGCCGAAGCGATGATGTCGCCGTAATCCTTCTGTGTGGCTTCGCCGATGTCGAGTCCCATCTTGTCGGCGGGAGTGGCCTCGACGCTGACGTTCTCCGCGTTCGCGCCGTCATCGGGGCCGGCCGCCACGACGTGATCGACGGGCAATTGCAGATTGACTCCGCGCTCTTTGGCCTCGGCCTCGAGCCGCCCGGCGAGTTCGGTCTTGTCAGGCTCGACCAACGACTTCCCTGTTTCCAGCCCGCGGGCTTTGAGGAAGGTGTAAGCCATCGCGCCGCCGATCAAAACGGCGTCGGCCGATTTCAGCAAGTTTTCGATCACCTGAATCTTGTCCGAAACTTTCGCGCCGCCGAGGATCACCACAAAGGGCCGTCGCGGATTGCTCAGGGCGTCCATCAGATAGCGTAGTTCCCTCTCCATCAGGAATCCGGCGGCGGATTGTTTGACGAACTTCGTTATCCCTTCGGTCGAGGCGTGCGCGCGGTGGGCCGTACCGAACGCGTCGTTGACATAAACGTCGCATAGCGAAGCGAGTTGTTCGGCGAACTTCGGATCGTTGGCCTCCTCCTCGGGATGAAAGCGCAGGTTTTCGAGCAACGCGATGTCGCCGTCTTTCATCGCGCCGACGACCTTCTCGGCCTCCTCGCCTACGCAATCAGCGGCGAACGCGACCGGACGACCGATCAATTTCGACAGGTGTTCGGCCACCGGTTTAAGCGAGTACTTCATATTGCGCTGCCCTTTGGGGCGGCCCAGGTGCGAAGCCAGAATCACGCGCGCGCCTTTATCAATCGCGAACTGAATTGTCGGGATGGCCGCCGCGATACGCGTGTTGTCGGCGACCTTGCCGTCTTCGAGCGGAACGTTGAAATCAACACGTATGAAAACTCGCTTCCCCGCCAGGTCGAGGTCGCGAATGGAAAGCTTGGACATACTTCTTCCTTCCTGAGATTGTTCGAGCAGATGACGCATTTTATCGGGTCGGGATGAATGGTCTGAAATAGTGGCGGAAGTTACCACAACTCTGGGGGATGATCAAAACCGATGGGTCTGCCACAGAGCCACAGAGCCACAGAGCCACAGAGATGGAAAGAGACAGACAGAGGGACGGAGCGTCTCTCTGTCTCTCAATTTTTCAGTCTCTTTCCCTCTCTGGCTATCTCTCTGTGCCTCTGTGGCTCTGTGGCGAATTACTTCCTGGTCGTTCGCAACGCTTGCAGGCGAGCGGACATATCCTTCGCCAGTTTCGGAGACGCGAGACCGGCGGTGATCTCCATTATTTTGCCGTTGGCGAGCTGAGTGTTGCTCGCCTGATGCGTAACGACGTAAGTCCACGTCCAGGTCAGAAAAGGCAGCGTCACGTCCACGACCAGGTCAGCTTCCTTGACGTCGGTGACTATCTTCAGCCCCAGAGCCTGAAAGTCGGGCTGTTTGAGCAATTCATCTTCCAGCACTTTTGGTCTGAGGTAGATGGTCTTCGAGCGGACGTGAATGGTCCTGGCGACGCGGGTCAATTCGGCCGGTTCGGGTTTGGCCGGGGTCGCTCCGGTTTCTGAGACGGCCAGCGTCAACTGATCGGATTGATAGCCTTCGATAAGGGCCAGCGGGCGCTGCTCTTTGCCGGCGCCTAAATCGCGCTGGGACTCCGCCGGCACATTAGTCTGCAAATATTTGACGAGCCGATCGAGCGTGACCTCGCGCCCGCCGCCCGCCGCCCGACCTTTCAGAGCCTCGATCAACGCGGCGGTGAAATAGCCCTGCTTCTTCGCCTGTGACTCGTAAGCGTACTGCCCGACGCTCGTCGCCAGCAGCATGGCGAATGCGGCCGCCTCCTGATTGCGCGTGTCGAAGGTCAATCCGCGGGTGAACGCTTCGCCGAGAGGCTCCCGTCGAAACGCGTCGAAGACGAGCATTACCTGGCCGGCGCCGCTCGCCCGGATCGACTCTTTGATCCGCTCGACGCTGACGGCGGTCTCCGCGAGCAAGGCGTCATTGCCGGTCAGCGCGTCGGAGGGAAGCAGATAACTCTTCCCGCCGCGCTCGACGACATGGCCGGCGAAATAGATCAGCAAAAGGCCGTCGCCCGAAACGCGATCAGGCAGGTTCGCCAGTTGTCGCAGGATCACGCTTCGCAGCGGCTGTCGCTCGGCCGGTTCGCCGGTCGCGAGCAGGACGATCCGATCTTTGCGAAATCCCGCGCGCTGCTGAAGCGTGTCGGCCACAGCGCGCGCGTCGGACGCCGCGTAATTGAATTTGCCGGCGCGCTCGTCCAGATAATCTTCGACCCCGATGACCAGCGCGAAGCGGTCCTCCTCCGCCGGCAGATCGTCGAGGAGTTCGGTTCGCCCGGCGAGGCAGGGCCGGTCGGTGGTCAAGAGCGATTTGAGCGAGGCCAGCGCTTCCTCATGCAACTGGCGCGAGCCGGAGGCCGCGCTCAGAGAAATGACGCGCGTGTAATCCTCTATCAAATTGTTTGCGATCGGGTTGATCTCCGCGCAGAGAGATTGCCCCTGCTTACTGGTCCTCCGGCCCTTCGGAAGGGCTTGATATTTCTCGATCAACTTTTGATAGATCAGGTCGCGAGCGAGCGCGCGCAACCAGTAAGTGTTAGGGTCGTTGGCGCTCGGGCCGTCCTTCGATTCCGCGGCTTGGGTAAGAAAAACTATCGCGCTCTCGGCGTCGGGTTCCGGCTGGCGCAGCAGATATAGCCCCTGGCACTGATAGAGGAGACTGCGACTGTTGGCGCGCAACCTTGCGTACTCTTCGGCATCGAGGCCGGGCGGCGGAGTCTCCTCTTTCAAAAGGTCGAGCGCCTGACTGGTGTAATTCCGGCTCTGTTCGAGATCGCTGTAAAAACCGCCGATCATTCCGCGCCCCGTGGCCAGGGCCAGTTGCGACGTGACCTGCGCGGCGACCGCCCGATCAGGCCCCCAGCCCAATATCTCGCGCCCCGTCGCCAGCAGCCGGTCAAGACTCGCCGCGCCGGGGTTGGCCGAGAAAGCCTTGTAAGCGACGTCGAAGATTTCGAGTGTCGCGCCGCGGTTTCCCGATTTGACCGCCGCGGCGTGTTCGCTCCGCGGATGCCGGCGCAAGAACTCTTTGCCCAGCGCCAGTCGCCTCGCCGGGTCCTGCTTTTCATTCGAGTAAGCCGCGTAAGCGGCGCGTTCTTCCTGCAGTACTAATGCCTGCCTGGTCTGCGCGCCCGCGCCTCGCCTGGCCAATTGTTCGAAAGTCGCCTCGGGAAGCCTGAAGGCCAGGCCCCGCTCTCGTATCTCGCGCGCTACGACTTCGTCATCGATTTTGCTCTCGATCAATTGTTCAACCTGTTTAAGCGTCAACGGGGGAGTGTCCTGAAATGACAGAGGCGCTTTAGCCGAAGTCGAAATCGGCGCGGCGTAGCTACTGGTAAACAGCGCTAGAATCAGAAACATCTTTAGCATAGGCGATTGCTCCTGCGAATATCCTGGGTACGCATCGCTTCCAGCGTGCAGTCGCGGGCGGAAGATCCATTGGAGTCACGCAGCGCGCTTGGAGCCGGATGCGCATGATTGCAAGCAATAATCGCTGGACGCAAGCGAGGCGACTTCCGGGGCGCCTGATTCCCGATCAATACGTCCTTCCCCGCGACTGCACGCTGGAAGCGATGCGTACCCAGGGGCGATTTTCGATTTTCATTTTTTCAGGGAATCGCGGCGCGACATGTTGAACCCCAAGGAAGATGCGCGGACAAGTTTATCGAGGCTTCAAAATTCTGATCGCGGCGTCGATCTTACGTTTAAGCTCCAGCGCGCTCCCATGCTGCGGATTTAGCCTGAGGGCCTTGCTGCACTCGCGGCGCGCGGCCTGAAACTGGTTTTGCAGAAACAGCGCCCGCGCCTGATCATAATATTTATCCGCCAATTGCCGGTCCTCCTGCCGAGGGCGATTTGCCGGCGGCGGGGTC
>DATCXQ010000437.1:0-3160 GCA_036565725.1 Blastocatellia bacterium | reverse complement strand
CCGCGTCGTATCCACATCGACCAGGGCGAGCGGCAGAGAGCCTGCGAGCGTCAGCAACATCCCAGCTATCACGACAGGCCTGTAACCCAACCTCAGCATCAACCGGCCGCCGGCGATCGCCGCGACCGTCCAGGCCAGGATGTAAGGCGTCAGGACTACTCCGGCCCGCGTCGCCGTCGTGCCGATCACTGCTTGAATGAACAGCGGCAGATAGATCATCGAGCCGAAGAGCATCATTCCGGCGAACAACCCGTGCGCCGTCGTGACGATCATCACGCGATTGTGGAAGAGGTCTAGCGGGATGAGCGGCTCGGGCTGCCGGCGTTCGATGCGGATAAAAACGACGACGAGCAGCGCGCAGGCGATCAGGCTTACGGTTGTGAGCTTCGCGCCGAACTCCTGGCCCTTTTCGACGGCCAGCAGCAGGAGCGCTAACGCGGTGGCAATCGTCGCCGTGCCCGCGTAATCGAGTTTGATATCAGGGCGCCGTTTGCCGCGCTCGGCGTAAGCGGACCAGATCATCGCGGCGGCGATCAATCCGAACGGCAAGTTGATGTAAAAGACCCATCGCCACGACAGCGAGTCGGTCAGATATCCTCCGGCCTGCGGGCCGAACAGGCTGGCCACGCCCCACATCCCGCTGAAAAGCCCGATCATCTTCGCCCTCTTTTCGAGCGGGAGCAGGTCGGCGACGATGGTCATCCCCACCGGGAACAATGCCCCCGCGCCCAGCCCCTGCAATGCGCGGAAGGTGATCAACTGCGCCATCGAATGCGCCGCGCCTGAGAGCGCAGAGCCGACCAGGAATAATCCCATCCCGCCGAAGAAGGCCGGGCGCCGTCCTATGAGATCGGACATCTTGCCCCAGATCGGAGTCATAATAGTCGAGGCCAAAATGTACGCGACCGCCACCCACGAATAGAGTTCTATCCCGCCGAGCGTGGCGACTACCGTCGGCATCGCCGTGCCGACTATCGTGCTTTCGAGCGCGGCCATAAAAATGCCGAGCGCGACGCCGACGAGTATGATTTTTGTACGCCAGTCAGCCGGTTTCTGTGTAATCGATTCGACCTTGGTTGATTGCATGAAAACGATACGTGTAAACAGCGTTGCAAATTTATGTCACGATGAAAGTAAGGGTTGGAAGCGAAAAAGGCAAAAAGGGAATGGAGAATGGGGAATTGGGAATGGGTAATGGGGAATGGGGCGACGGGGCGACGGGGCGACGGGGCGAGAAATAATCTTCTCCCTTTCTCCTCTTCGCCCTGTCCCCCTGTCCCCCCGTCGCCTATTCCCCGCTCCCTATTCTTTACTCAGAAATTTCCTGACGCTGTTCTGGCAATCGGGCGTCTGCCGCGCAATGACGTTCAAATCCACGCCGGCGCGGATCGCCTGCTCAAAGCTCATCGAATCGATCTGGTAGAGCAGGCGCTTCGTCAGCATCAAGGCTGAGGCGCTCAGTTGAGAGATTTCGGCCGCGTACTTTTCGACTTCGGACTCGAAATCGGCGTCGTCACAGACGCGATTGATGAACCCGATTTCGGCCGCCTCTTCGGCCGAGAAAGTTTTGCCAGTCGCAAGGATCTCAAAAGCGCGCTTTTCGCCCAGATTGCGCCGCGCAATCGACATGACAATGGCCGGGACGAAGCCGATCTTGACCTCGGTGTAACAAAACTGCGCCGAGCGCGAAGCGATGACCAGATCGCAGGCCGAAGCCAGCCCCGCGCCACCGGCGAGCGCGCGCCCGTGAACCGCGGCGATGACGGGTTTCTTCAATCCGCGCACAGTCAGGAAAAGCTCTGCCATCCGCGCCGCGCCCTCCAGATTTTCGAGGACCGAAGCCTGCGCCGACTTTTCGAGTTGGGCCAGGTCGGCCCCGGCGCAGAAATCCTTGCCCGCGCCGCGCAGAATAACGACGCGGATTTGATCGTCGGCCTCGGACTCGATAATCGCGCCTGACAACTCGGCGATGATCCGGTCGTTGAGCGCGTTGCGTTTGTCCGGGCGGTTGAGCGTGATTAACGCGACGGCGTTTTTGACTTCGTAGATGACCTCTGTGTACTGGCTCATTTTTCAACTTTTCCGCTTGTTCCTTTATTTCCGTCTAGTTCGCGTTTTTCGTCTCCCTGCTCAATGATGCTGCACTTATTCTTGAAATTGAGGAGCTTCGCCGTGATTGTGCCCTTGGACGTTCTTGCCATCAGTCGCAAGGGCGTGCGCTTGCTGTCGTCGCTCACCCACATCGTCATTTCGCCCTGGAGCTTGTTGAAAAAGCGGCCCGGGCCGAAGAGCTTCGGTTCGAGCTTGACGGTCTTTACCTTACCGCATTCGGTCTTGAGGCTCTCGCGTTTGCCGACGAGGACTTCAAACTGGTAGTTCGCTTCGTCCGCGCTGACGGGAAAGCTGAGCATCTGGCCCTCGTTCAGCTTTTGCAGCCGCACGAAGTAGATGGCCGAAAGCAGGCCGAGCATCCCATCCTCGCGCGGCAGCGGCTTGGCGCGCGGGGGCGCGTCAGGTTTAGCCAAATCGGTGGTCAGGTATCTGACCTGCTGTTCGGCGCGGTCGAAGATGGTGGATTGGACGATGTGTTTTTTGCCTTCCTTCTCCTCTTTGAAGTTGACCCGCGCCGAAAAATCGCGCAAATCGACCAACGTCTCGAAGCGGTAGCTCGCGTCAAAGCCTATTATCGAGGTGAACATGCCTTTCGACACTGCGGTGGCGCGCAGGCGCCAAAGCTGTTCGTCGGGCGCGGGCGTGAATTCGGTGTTCAGTCCTTCGATCAAAGGGGTGGGGGCTTTCTGTTGATCGCCCGCTGCCGCTCCTGAGTCTTGACGGCTTGTGACCACGCCCAGATTATCGAATGTCAGGACGCCGAGTGAGGCGTAGATCGGGAAGCGTGAGAGTCTGACCTCGTATTCGAGCTTTTCGCCGGCCGGGATCGGAAAAGAATTTTTGAAATCCCGTTGCAACGTGGCGATAGTGTAGGTCGGCGCCGCCGCGGTGGTGCTCGCCGCTTGTTCTTTGCCTGCCTGATCCTGGCCTGCCTGCTGCGCGCCGATCCGACCGGCGCCGAGCGGCGCAAGGAGAGCAATAGCCAGTAGTGAAGTGATGAGTGGTCTTTTCATATGTGTCTCAGATGATCGCCGCGAGCGATAGCGAG
>DATCXQ010000423.1:0-11791 GCA_036565725.1 Blastocatellia bacterium | reverse complement strand
GGCGGCGGTCGCCACGTCCTCGATGGCGACGCCGAGCGATTTGAATAGCGTGATCTGATCGTCGCCCGTCCGCCCGCGCATATCGCCGCTGACGACGTAACGCAATTCCCTGACGCGCTCCCACGTCAACAAGCCTTTTTCGACCGCCGTGACCAGTTCGCCGGCCTCGATCTTCGCCTGGTCAATCGAGTCGACCGCGATGAACGAGGAGCGTCTTACCGCCTCGTCGTCCAGTTCCCGTCGCAAAACCGAATTGCCGCCGGCGGCGTTGACGTGCGTCCCCGGCCTTAGCCATGCGCCTTGCAACACAGGCTCGCGAGAGGTGGTGATCGTGACGATGACGTCGGCGTCGGCGGCCTCTTCCGGCCTTTCAACCGGCGCGATATTCAAGCCGCCTGGCCGCGCGCTCATTTCCCGGCAGAAGCGCTCGCGATTCTCCGGCGACCGGCTGTAGACCTTGACGCTCTCGATCTCGCGCGCCGCGCACACGGCTTCGAGCTGGCTCTGCGCCTGCCAGCCCGTCCCATAAACGCCGACGGTCTTCGCCCCGGCGCGGGCTAGATACTTCGTCGCGACGCCGCTGGCCGCGCCCGTTCGCATCTGCCCGAGTTTGTCCGCTTCAATGAGCGCGATCATTTCGCCCGATTCCGCGTCGTAGAGGTTGACGTAGAATCGCGCCTTGTTGCGAGTGACCACGTAGGACTTCAGCCCAAGCAGGCCTTTGTACTCCCCGAAATTCGCGACGGCGCCGCTCATCACCTGCAACACCGCGCCGCCCGCCCGCAGACGCCGACGAGGCTCGTTCGTCGCGTTCCCCGCGGCCTGGGCTTTGAAGACGGCTTCGACCGCGGCGAGCGTATCTTCCATCGTCAGCAACTCGGTTACGTCTTGCTCGGTTAAGAAGAGTGGCATTTGTTCTCCTCTAAAAATTGTCCACGAAGTCGCACGAAGAAACACGAAAATCTTCTCTTACCCTTCGTGTTTCTTTGTGCGATTTCGTGGACGTCTTTTTCATCTTTTCAGGAAACGAGCGGCCATCACTTGCCAAACAACCCTAAAAACGACGACGCGGCGGTCGCGACCTTTTGCCGCAGCCGTTCTGTCAACATTCCCCAGCGCGCGGCGATGCGGCCCCAGACCGGCGAGTTGACCCAATCGTCGAAGATCGAATACGCGACCGGCGTCACCAGCAGAGTCAAAAGCAAACACAGCGTCTGCCCGCCGATGACGACGACCGAAGTCGAACGGTTGATGCCGGAGCCGGGGCCGCTGCTCCACGCCAGCGGGGACATGCCGGCGACGAAGGCGATGGTCGTCATCAGGATCGGGCGCAGGCGGTCGCGGCTGGATTGGACCAACGCCTCGTGGCGCTCCATCCCCTTCGCGCGCAAGCCGTTCGCGTGGTCGATCTGCAGGATCGAGTTCTTCTTGACCATCCCGAAGAGCACCAGCAGTCCGAGCATCGTGAACATATTGAACGCCTGGCCGGCGATGAGCAGCGAGACGAGCGCGAACGGCAGGCTCAGTGGCAAAGCCAGCAGCACCGTCACCGGATGGATAAACGATTCGAACTGCGCCGCCAGCACGATGTACATAAAGATGAACGAGAGCAGGAACGCCATGAGGAAGCCTCGACCGGTGCGCTGCAGCTCTTTGCTGGCGCCGGCCACGCCGGCGACGTAGTCGGGCGGCAGATTCATCGCTTTGACTTCGTTATTGAGTTGGGAGAGCGTCACGCTCTGCGAGAAGCCTGGCCTGAGGTTGGCTGTGAGCATGACCTGCCGCTGCCGCCCGTTGCGTTCGATCTGCGTTGGGCCGGCCGCTTCCTGCGTCTTTACGATATTGTCCACACCGATGCTGCCGAGCCGTTGTGACGGCACGTTCAACTTGTTGATGCCGTTCGGATCGGTGCGAAAATTCTCGCTCGCCCTGACGTGAACTTCGTACTGCTCGCCGTTCTCGTTGTAGGTCGAGACCTGATCGCCGCCGACCAGCAACCGCAAACTCTGCGCGACGTCGGCTACGTTGACGCCGAGGTCGGACGCCTTCTGCCGGTCGATCGCCGCGCGCAACTCCGGCTTGCCCACGATCAGCGACGAGTCGGCGTCCACCACGCCCGGCATCGCCTTGAGCTTGTTGAGCAGATGCTGCGAATACAGATCGAGCTTCTCCAGATTTGGGCCGCGCAGCATGAAGGATATGTCGGCGTTGAAGCGCCCGCCGCCGCCGCTAATGGCCGCAACCGGCGAAACTATCGCCCGCAGATTGTATGAGGCGAACTTCGGCAGCACCTGCTCACGCACCTGCCCCATGATCACGAACTGCGAAATCGGGCGGCCGGCCAACGGCGTCAGCTTCACGTAAATGCTCGCCAGGTTCTGCGTCCGCTGCTGGTCTCCGCCGATGGTCGTCAGCGTGTAGCTGATGTGCTTGAGTCCTCGAACGCCGGCGGCGACCTGTTGCGAAATTTCCAGCGTCTTCTGCAGCGAGGTTCCCTCGGGCGCGCGCAGCGAGACCTCGAATTCGTCCTGATCGTCCAGCGGGAAGAAGTTGAGCCCGATGTACTTCGCGAAAAGCCACGGCGAGCCGACGACGAGGATCGCGACCAGGGTCACGAGAATGCGATGACGCAGCGAGAAGGTTAGAGCCCTGGTATACCAGCGATCCAGAAAGCGCATGATCCACGACGACTTCTCGACCGCCCGGATGCTTGGAGCGATGTTCGCGCCGTGGCCTTCAGGCGGCGCCTCTTTCGACTTGCGCTTCAAACGCTTGAGCAATCGCGCGCTGAGCATCGGCGTCAGCGTGAAGCTCACGAGCAGCGAGACCATGATCGCGAACGACATGGTCAGCGCCACGCTCTTGAAGAATCGTCCGGGCATGCTCTGCATAAAACCGACCGGCAGGAAGATCACCACCAGCGAGAGCGTCGTCGCCATGACCGCCAGTCCGATCTCGCGGGTCGCCTCGATCGCCGCGTCGAACGGATTGAAGCCCTTCTCCTCGATGTACCGGAAGATGTTTTCGAGCACCACAATCGCGTCGTCAATGACGATGCCGACCGAGAGCGTCAAGCCGAGCATCGACGGGCCGTTGAGCGTGATGCCCGCGAAATCCATCGCCGCGAAGGTCGAGATGATCGAGGTCGGGATGGCGATGGCCGCGATGATCGTCGCGCGGACGTTCTGCATGAAGAGAAGCACGACCAGCGCCGCCAGCAGCGAGCCGAGGATCAGATGCTCGCGGATCGTGTGAAATGAGGCGAGGATGAAGATGGATTGATCGCGAACGACGTCGAGCGAGTATCCGGCCGGCAAACCTTTCTTCAACTCGGCCAGCCGCGCTTTAACGGCGTTGACGATGTCCACGGTGTTCGTGCCCGACTGCCGGCGCACCTCCAGCAGCAGCGCGGGCTTGTCGTTCAATCGTCCGGCGGTCAATTCGTCCTCGACGCCGTCTTCGCTGTGACCGATGTCGGAGATCTTGATCGGATAGCCATCGCGGTTGGCGACCACGATATTGTTGAAGTCGGCGGGGGATTGCACCCGGCCGAGCGTGCGCAGCGTCAACGTGCGGTCGGGCTGTTCCACGCGGCCTCCGGGCACTTCCAGGTTTTGCCCCCTGAGCGCCTGTTCGACCTGCGCGACAGTCAGGTTGTAAGCGCGCAACTTGTCGCCGTCGAGATAGACGTTGACCTGGCGCTTGCGGCCGCCGACGATCAGGACCTGGCCGACGCCGTTGACCGATTCGATCTGACGCCGCATCGTCTTGTCGGCGTACTCGGTCATCTCGCGCAGACTGCGGTTCGACGCGATCGAGATGGTCATGATCGGCGAGGCGTCAGGGTCGAGCTTTTCGATCGTCGGCTGCTCGATATTGTCGGGCAGATTGGGCAGCGCGCGGTTGATCTTGTCGCGCACGTCCTGGGCGGCTTCGTCAAGGTCGCGCTCCAGCTCGAAAGTCACGAAGACTAGCGAGACTCCCTCGGACGAGTTCGAGCGCAGCTCGTCAATGCCGCTGATGGTGTTGACGGCCTCTTCGATCTTGTCGGTGATCTCGGTCTCGATCTCCTGCGGCGCCGCGCCGGGCAGCCGCGTGGTGACGGTGATGGTCGGGAATTCGACGCGCGGAAATCGCTCGACCGTCAGCCGGTTGTACGAGAAGACGCCCAGCACCATCAACGTCATAATGAGCATCGTGGCGAAGACCGGGCGACGGACACAAATTTCAGCCAGCTTTTGCATGACTTTCCTTTATGGGATATAGGACTTAATAAGACTTATAGGACTATGGAATAAGTCCTATAAGTACTATCAAAATCTTACCAAGGAAGATTTTCCCCCATGTGGAAAAACCCGCCGGTCGGGCCGTCGTCAGGCAGTAGCGCCAGGGCCACGGCGGTCTTTGCTCCGTCAACAATCTCCATCGGCGCGCGGTCGCTTCCCATGTCCGTCTTCACCCAACCTGGATGGGCTGAGTTGACTTTGACGTTCTCGCCTTCCAGCGTTCGCGCCGTAATGACGGTCAGCATATTCAGCGCCGCTTTTGACGAGCAGTAAGCCGGTAGAGCCATATCCGGCGAAACGCTGTTGGGGGCGCCCACCGCTGTCATTGATCCCAAAATGCTCGAATGATTGACAATGCGTCCGGCGGGGCTGGCTTTCAATAACGGCAGCAGCGCCTGCGTTATGAAGTAAGGGGCGATGACGTTGGTCTCGTAGGTTTGGCGGAACGTGTCTCGCGTAACGCCGCCGAAATCCAGCGAGACGCCGGCGTTGTTGATGAGAATGTCGAGGCGTCCGAACTTCGATTCAAAGAATGCAGGAAGCCCCGCGACATCGGCCTCGTTGGTCACGTCGATCTTTACGGCATGCGCGTCAATGCTTTCGGCTTTTAACTTTTTCGCCGCTTCATTCGCTTTGGCGCCGTCTCTGGCGCCCAACACGACCGTGACGCCCTGTTGTCCGAGCTGGCGGGCAATCTCAAAGCCCAGTCCCTTATTCGCTCCGGTGATTAAAGCGACTTTGTTCTTATGCATTTTCTCCCTCCTTCTCCTGTTGATTGCCTCATAGTTTGTCATTTGCCGCCATGCACGGCGATTCCGGCATGTAATTTGTCGAGGTTGCTGGTGGCGACGGTCTCGCCGTCTTTGACGCCTTCGACGATTTCGATCAGATCGCCGTCGGTCGCGCCGGTCTTGACGATGCGCTCGACCACCTTGCCGTTCTCGATGACGAAGACTTTACTCAGCCCGGCCGCCAGCGCGACGGCGCGCTGCGGGACCATTACTGCGGGCGCGTTCGCGGAGGTGATCAGCCGCGATTTGGCGAACATCCCCGGTCGCAGCATGTTGCCCGCGTTGGCGACCTCGGCCTCGATGGTCAGCGCGCGGGTCTTCTCGTCGAGCGACGGGCCGATGCGGACGACGCGCCCCGTGAAAGTTCGATTTGGAAAGGCGTCAACGGTCACGTTGACCGTCTGGCCAGTCCGGACGGCGGCGGCCGACGATTCGGGGACGTCGGCGCGGAGCCTGAGCGGGTTGATCTTGACCAGCGTGACGATCTTCCCATTGACCATAAGGTATGCGCCGCGCGAGGTATGTTTCTCTTTCACGGCGCCGCTGATCGGCGAACGGACGACGGTGTCGGCGAGCGCCTTTTTAGCCAATGCCAGCGCGGCCCTCTGCTGCTCGACTGCGGCGAGTTGCTGATTGACCGAATCCAGCGCCGCCTGGTAGCGCGCCTGCGCGAGGTTGTGATTGGTCACCTTCTCATCGTAGATCGAACGCGGGATGTCGCTATTTTCGATCAGCTTCATGCTGCGATCCAGCTCCAGCTTCGCCCAATCGAGCTGGGACTTCGCCACCCTGACGTCGGCGTTCCGGTTCGAGTCGAAATTTTCTCCCTCCTTCATCCCGAGCCGGGCCAGCGTCTGTTTGAGCGTGGCTTCGGCCTGTTCGACCTTGAGCTTCGCGTCGCGCTGGTCGATCGTCGCGATGACCTGCCCCTGCGAGACGTAGCCGCCGAAATCGACGTTGAGTTGCGAAAGCTCGCCCGCGGCCTGCGCCGACACGGCGACCTCTTCGTCGGCGGCGAACGATCCAACCACTTCCACGTCCCGCTGCAAGTTTCGGGTGATCGCCGGCGCGGTCGCCACGTCAACCGGGGCCGGCGTGGCTGCGGGCTGCGAGTTTGAAGCGGCATTGGTTTCGTCTTTGGCCTGCGAGTTCCCGCAGGCCGCCGCTAGCGCCGCGGTCACGACGAGCGCCGCAAGAAAGAGTGATTTGCTTCCCTTCTCCTGTATTGAAAACTGTTCGCGCATCTATATCTCCATCCGTCTTTCAATCTGTTTATTGGCGCCTCGCCACTCCCTGTCGGTCGCGGTACTGATACGCGCTTCGAGCGTCAGTGTTTACGTCGCGGGCGACCGCTGTCGTAATTGTGGTTTGTCATCGACGCCAGAAATAGATCGGTGAACGCCTCGGCCGCCTGCCGGTTCGTGATGTTCAGCGTCTGCCTACCGGCGCACAAAAAGAATTTCTTGTTCATAACCTGACCGATGACCATCCCCATAAATCCACGCACCGCCACCATCGGGTCCATGCGCCGGAACACGCCTTCGGCCATCCGCTTCTTGACGTATTCCGCCAACTGTTGGTGCGTCTTCAAAATGTGGTTACGAGTAATCATCTCGGCAAGTTCGTGCCCTTCGAGCGCGCTGTAAAGCAGCAACCGCATCGCGGTGTCATCGCGCTCGTGGAACTCGAGGACGTGAAACGCCAGGGTATCGAAAACTCCCCGGTCGTCGCCCCGCTCCATCGCCTCGGCCAGCGCGCTCCGCAGCGTTTTCATCGCCGCCGAATTGGCCTTCCGGTCAATGATCGCTGCGTATAGTTCGCTCTTCGTCGAGAAATGGCGAAAAATGATCGCCTCGTTCACCCCGGCCGCCGACGCGATCTCTTTGGTCGTCGCGCCGCGAAACCCTTTTTGAGAAAACAGGCGCACGGCCACCTCGATGATTTGCTCCCGGCGGTCTTCCGCGGCCATTCGCGGCGCCGGCCTCGGCTCCGCTGTATCAACACTCTTCTTTAATGTCATCACTGGCGGTTTCGAGCCGATCTTCTTTCGGCTCGCCTCTTTTCTTTCAATCTTCGTCAAGAAACGCCGTTCGCGCGACGCTCTTTTGTAAGTATGCGCTTACTTACCACAGCCTCGCGCGGTCTGGCAAGCTGAATTTTTCGCAGGGGTTCGACATGTCGCGTTCCGACGTTACGGAAACGACGAAAGCGCAGTTCGTAGTCCCGCCTTTAGGCGGAAGCGTCTGGTATAACGGAATGGGCCTGTGGCAGACGCTTCCGCCTAAAGGCGGGACTACAAACCGATTTTCTGAGGAGAAACACGCAATGGCATTCATCCGCTTCCTGGCGACCGTCTTGCTGCTCGCCGCTCCCGCGCTGGCGCAAGACCCGGTGAAGGTCGCCCCGCAGGCATACAAGCTCGACTTCGAGAACGATTGGGTCAAAGTTCTCCGCGTTCATTACGCCGCGAAAGAAAAGATTCCAGAACACGATCATCCGGCGACGGCGGCGGCCTTCGTCTACTTGAACGACGGCGACCCGGTCATCTTCAGGCATGTCGGATTGAGCTACGGCGCGATCACCAGACCGGCCACCAAAGCTCGCGGCTTCCGGCTCTGGTACGCGGTCAAGGAGACTCATGAGGTCGAAAACGCCGGCGACACGCCGAGCGATTTCGTGCGTATCGAATTCAAAACCGAGCCGGTTAACGCCAGGAGCCTGCGCGGCAAGTTCCAACCGGAAGAATACCCGGCGAGCGAGAACTTCCAGAAAGTCCAATTCGAGAACGAACAGATTCGCGCGACACGGCTGGCAGTCGCGCCGCGTAAAAAGCTGGCCGTCTCGACCGGCGCAAACGAACCTGCGCTGCTGGTGGCGCTCACTCCGGCAAGCTTCAAATTCAAGAAGGGGAAAGCCGGGCCGTCGAAGTTATTGCTCGAGGCGGGCAAAACAGGCTGGATAGAGCAAGGCGCGGCGGTCGAATTTGAAAACACCAGCGACGCGCCGGCCGAGATGCTTCGCTTTGACCTGAAGACCAAACCTCTGAGCGCCGATCAAATTAAACCGCCCGACCACAAACATGATTGAGTTATGCAGAATCTGAGACTCTGTGCTACTTTTTAGACATGGCGAAAAAAGGCAACGTTCTAGTTGTAGATGATGAAGAAGTAATGCGCGACGTTCTGGAGAGCCTTCTCTCGCAGGACGGCTATCGTGTCGATCTGGCCAAAACCGGCGAAGAGGGGCTGGCGCGCTTCGGCGAGCGGACGTATGACGCGGTGCTGCTCGACGTCTCGATGCCGGGCATCGGCGGATTACGGACGCTCGAGGAAATATTGAAGCTCGACCGCGAAGCCGTAGTGATTATGATCACGGCATACGCGACTTTCGACACGGCAATCGCCGCCTGGGAAATGGGCGCTTTCAGGTGCATCCGCAAGCCGTTTGAAAACGTGGTCATCCTGCGAAGAGTAGCTGAAGGCATATCGCGCCGCCGCGGGGACGAGGAACGCCGTGTGTTGCGCCGCGCGCTGCGCGATTCGGCGGACCGCAAGCAGATCGTGGGAAATTCGATCGCTATGCGCGAAGTTTACGACCTGATCGAGCAGGTCGCGCCGGCGCGTTCGACCGTGCTGATCACCGGCGAATCGGGCACCGGCAAAGAGGTCGTCGCGCGCACGATCCATTTCTCAAGCCCGCGCGCCGAGACCGGGCAGTTCGTCGCGGTCAATTGCAGCAACATCCCGTCGGAACTTCTGGAGTCGGAACTCTTCGGCCACACGAAAGGCGCGTTTACCGGCGCCGTCGCGGCTAAAAAAGGACTGTTCGAGGTCGCCGACAACGGCTCGATCTTCCTCGACGAGATCAGCACGATCCCGCCCGAAACTCAGGCGCGGCTGCTGCGCGTGATCCAGGAGCGCGAATTCACCCCGCTCGGCGACACGCAGCCGCACAAGGTCGACGTGCGGATCATCGCCGCGACCAACACCGACCTCCAGCGGGCCGTCAGGTCCGGTGATTTCCGCGAAGACCTCTTCTATCGCCTGAACGTCATCAACATTCACCTGCCGCCATTGCGCAACCGCAGGGAAGACATTCTGCCGCTCGCCCAGCACTTCATACGCAAATACAACGACGAGAACGGGCGGTCGATCTCCGACCAGATCGCGCCTGAGGTCCTGAAGACGCTCGAAAGTTACTCATGGCCCGGCAACGTGCGCGAACTTGAAACGGCGACCGAGCGCGCGGTGATCGTCGCCCGCGTCGACGAGATTACGCTCGATTGCCTGCGCGAGGAAATAGTCAGCCCGCGATCGCAATCCGGCGACGCGTCGGACGTGGCGGAAACGGCGGCCTCGCTCGACATCACCCGCGGCATCTCGTTCTATGACGAGGTCTCGCGCTTCGAAATCGAGTTGATCCGCCGCGCGCTCGAAATAACCGGCGGCCATCAGAGCCGCGCCGCGAAGTTGCTCGGAATGAACAACACGACGCTCAACAGCAAGATCAAGGTCTATAACATCAAGATTTAATATGCCATCTCCCGTATTTCATACGGCAGATGAAAAACGTTCATACCTCGGAATTTTTGTGGCGCCGCTCAGATTTAAATGAAGCATGCGCATGAATCAGATAGGCGGAGCCTATTCACGAGGTCGATCGTATTCGACTTTAATTTGCACACGCCTCATTTAAATACAGGCGCGCCGAGCCATTTGAAGGGCTACATGCTCGCGGCCGCAGCCGCCGTGCTGTGGGGGTTCTCGGGCGTCGTGACAAAGTATCTTCTCCGGCGCCAAATGCGCCCGGACGAACTGCTGGTTTTCCGCACATTGATCGCGGCGGCGATTCTTATTGTCTGGCTGGGGTTGAAATCGCCGCAGTTGTTGAAAGTCCGCCGCGCCGACATTCTCTCACTCATTCTGCTCGGCGTGGTCGGATTGACCCTCAATCAAGGCTTCTACTATTTGTCGCTGACGATGGTCAGCGTCGGGTGTTCGCTGCTCTTGCAATACCTCGCGCCGGTGCATTTGATGGTTTATGGCGTGTTGTCAAAGACCGAGCGAATGACTGGCGGCAAAATAGTGGCGGCGTTTACGGCGATCTGTGGCTGCGCCCTGATGGTCCTGGGGCAAGAAGGGGGGATCGCGCAAATCTCGCTGGCCGGGACGATGTGCGCAATCGGATCGGGACTCTGCTTCGCGTTTTACACCGCATACGGCAAACAGGTCCTGAAAAGTTATGACCCGCGCACTATGATCACGTATGCGTTTCTGACTTCGGCCGTCGTCTGGCTGACGGTCCGTCCGCCGTGGAAGATCGATTGGGCGAGCATCGACCTTTCGATGTGGGTATTCTTCATTTACCTGGCCAGCGTGGCGACGATTTTGCCGTTCGCGCTCTATTCGGCCAGTCTGCGACATCTGGAGGCCAGTCGAACTTCACTGACTTCAATGCTCGAACCCGTCGTCGCGGCGTCAGTCGCATGGTCATGGCTCGACGAGAGGATGGAGCCGGCGCAGATCGCCGGCGGCGCGGCGGTGGTCGGAGGCGTTCTGCTGTTGCAGGTCGAAAGTCAGATGCGAGCGGCCAAGGGACGGAGGGAAGGAGAACGGGAGAGTGGGAGAGCGGGAGAACGTGAGACGAATGATTGATTGATCCCTCCGTCTCCCGCTCTCCCACTCTCTCGCCCTCTGCGGCCTCTCAGTCTTTTTCGATTTTAAGATCGTTCCTGACTTCGAAGAGGCCCGGAACGCCACGGGCTTTGATGTTGGCGATATCGCTGTCGCCTTTGTTCGCTACCACGCCTTTCAAAACCAGTCTCCCGCGACTGACGATGATGTGAATCGACGGGATGGGCTGCTGGCCGTAGCGGAAGAGCGGCGAGTTGAAGTTGAAAAGCTCGCGGAAGACCGCCCCCCGCAGGCGATCGTCGTTCGGGGAGAGAGGCAAAACCTCGATCTGGTTTATCACTCTTTCCACGCCTTCGACTTTTTCGACGCGTCTCTGCGCGTCCTTCTTCAACGTCGGCCTGGTCACCTGCCCGGCCAGTAAAACCGTGCCATCCGGTTCGACCTTGCCTTCGAGCCAATCGAAGACGCCGAAGAACGGCAGCGTGACAAGCTCCTTGCGAATCTCTTTGACCAGGTAGTCGACGTTGGCCGCTTCGCCCTCGGCGCGCGGCCTTGATTCGAGCCTCGATTTCTTGCTCTTCTTCTGCGGCTCAGGCGCGGCGGGCGCCGGGATCGAAGCGAACGCCAAGGCGATGACCGTGAGTGTCACGAACATTACTCTTTTCATAAATTCCCCTCCAAGAATTCGGTGACGTGGTTTGTTCATTGATACGTCCATTTCGTCAACAATACGGAATGCCACATCAACTCGGTTTTCAAACTGCAAGAACAAACCATATCAAATCAGTTTGCGCATTGCACACAGATGAGGAAGCAAAAGGCGCAAAAGGTTGCAAAGAAGACAAGAACATTTTTGCCTTCTTTGCAACCTTTTGCGCCTTTTGCTTCTCTCTATAGCGCAAATGGAATCTACGGCGGATTGCAATTGCATGTACGGGAAGGCTGACTAGATCAGTACCGCGAGCGGTAGCGAGCGGGCTTCAGGCTCCGGCCGCGCTCGCTACCGCTCGCGGTACTGATCCGTACGTCATCTCTGTATGCCGTACATTGATCTGCAACCCGCTCTAAATCGACACACGCA
>DATCXQ010000408.1:0-4651 GCA_036565725.1 Blastocatellia bacterium | reverse complement strand
CGCCGCCGATGTTGACCAGCGCCACGCCGTATTCACGGTCGTCGTCAGTCAGCACCGCCTCGGCGGCGGCGAGCTGCGTCAGGCAGATCCCGGCCACGTGCAGGCCGGCGCGGTTGACGCTGGAGACAATGTTCTGTTTGGCGGCCACCGGGCTGGTGATGATGTGAACCGAGACCGAGAGCCGCGAGCCGAGCATGCCCAGCGGGTCGTCGATGCCGTCCTGATCGTCCACGGTGTACTCCTGCGGCAGAACGTCGGCGACTTCGCGGCCCGATGGGATCGAGATCGCGCACGCGGTGTCTATCACCCGCATGATGTCTTCGTGGGTGATTGCGCGGTGCCGCCCGGGTATCGCGATCATACCGTTGCTGTTCTCTCCCTTGACGCTCGAACCGGCTAGCCCAACGTAAACCTGATTGACCGTCAGCCCCGACATCAGCTCCGCGTCTTCGACCGCGCGCTTGATCGCGTCCACGGTCAAGTCGGGTTTGCTGATCACGCCCCTTCGAAGCCCTTTCGAATCGGCGTCGCCGACGCCGACGATTTCGAGCTGGCCGTCGAGCGCCTCCGCGATCACCACGCGCACGCTGCTCGTGCCGATGTCTAATCCCGCGATGGGTGAGTTCTGTCTTGCCATTATTTTACCTCTCAACTCCAGATGTCAGATGTCAGATGTCAGATGTCAGTGAGAGAGCTTAGGCGTCAGCCTTCCACTGACATCTAACATCTGGCATCTGACATCTAGCGTCTGACATCATTCGTCCAATCCCACGATCGGACGCTTGGGGTCGTTGACGTTCACGTAGTTGATTTTCCCGCCGAGCAGCCTCTCGGCGTCGCCGATCCTGAGCACATTGAGCGCGTCCATATCCTTGCGGCCGATCGCGGCCAGTATGTCGAGCGCCACGTTCAGCCTGGTTCGAAAATCCTCCTGGCCGATCAGCACGGCTTCGCGCTTCTCGGCGAGCCTCAGGCGCACCCCGGCGTCTTTGTCAAAAAAAATTTCGTCAATGCGCGACGAGAGCGGGGGCTCGGTCTGGTCGAGTTCCACCATCAATCTTTTGTACATCGCTATCCAGTGACGGTTTACCTGTTTTGCGTCCTCGCTGCCGTCTTCGGCCAATCCGCTGAGCAAGGGCGGCCACGGCTTTCCGCGCCAGTGTGAGCTAGTGCCGAACAATACTCCTTCGTCATCGACGCAGACGACGGACCGGTCGCGCGCGTTGACGTCGCCCTTGAGCGCCAGCGCGACCGGCTGGCGTTCGATGATGCTCACGCGTAACCTGTCGGGCAACAGCCGGGAGACTTCCACTTCGCGCATCAGCGAGTTCTTCTTAAGCTCCTCGCGGACCTTCTCCAGGTCGGCTTTCAGCACGCCGCGCGACATAGTCGGCAGTCCTCTTACAATCCCCTCCACCTCGCTGGCGTCGAGGAGCGGGGCGACGCCCGTTTTCGCCGCCGGCCATACGACGTCGACTCCCTTCAACGCGAAGAACTTCGAGGCGGCGAAGATCTGGAAGAGAACAACTATGCCGGCGATGACCGTCACCGAGAGCAGAATCGAGCCGCCCAGGCGGATCACCGGCCGCGAAACTTTCTCCTGCCCGACGCGCGAAAACAGCGTGGGCTGTCTGGGGTCGCGCCGCCTGGCCGGCTCTCTCTTCGCCGTTTTCTGCCGCTGGACGGGAGGAGTGGCGCTTCGCTTGGGAGCGCGAGTCTTGGCGGTGCGTCGAGGACGCGGTTCCTCTTCAGGCTCGTCCTCTTCCTCGACCTCGGCCGCCTCATCTTCCTGCTCGTCTTCCTCTTCCTCCAACTCTTCCGGCTCCGGAGCCGGTTCGGCAGGCTCTTCTTCGATTTGTCTTTTTCGGTTGCGTACGGTTGCCATTGCCGCTTATTCCCGTTCGCGTAAAGCTCAGTGACTCACGCGCGGGCTTCAAACTTTGCTCCTTAGATAAACAGTAGACCTAACGCTTCTTCATGGTTTCCAGAAATTCTTCTCCAGCCCGCCAGACGCTGCCCGCGCCGAGCGTCAGCGCCAGGTCGCCCGGCTCGACGACGTCCAACAGGGCCTGTTTGCCATGCTCGACGCCGCCTATGTAGCGCGCGTTCCGGTGCCCGAATTTCTCGATCTCCTCGGCCAGGGCCTGCGCGGTGACGCCTGGAATCGGGTCTTCGCTCGCGGCGTAAATGTCGCACAGCAACACGACGTCGGCGTCGTAAAAAGACCGCGCGAAATCTTCGCGCAGCGCCGCCGTCCGCGTGTAGCGATGCGGCTGGAAGAGCACGACCAGGCGGCGCCCGCAGTTTTTAGCCGCGGCCAGCGTTGCGCGAATCTCGGTCGGGTGGTGGCCGTAATCGTCGACCACCAGGATGCCGTTCTTCTCGCTTTCGACGACGCCTTTGACCTGGAAGCGCCGCTCGGCGCCGCGAAACGCCTCTAGACCTTCGGCGATGACCGGGAACGAGACCTCGAGTTCGAGACCGACCGCCACCGTCGCCAGCGCGTTGAGCACGTTGTGGTCGCCGGGCACGTTGAGTTTGATCCGCCCAAGCTCTTCGCCCTTGCGCCGCACGACAAACTCCGAGCCGAAACTTTCGCGCGAGAGCCTCACGTCGGAGGCCGAAATCTCGGCGTGCGCCCGCATCCCGTAAGTGATCACCCGCCGCGCGATCTGCGGAATGATCATCTGAACGTTCGGGTCGTCCAGGCAGATGATCACCGAGCCGTAGAAAGGGACCTTGTTGACGAACTCCGTGAAACAGGAGCGAATCTCCTCGATCCCCGAATAAAAATCGAGATGTTCGAGGTCGATGTTCGTGACGACGGCGATGGTCGGCGATAGTTTGAGGAAACTCTTGTCGCTCTCATCAGCCTCGACGACCATAAAATCGCCGTGGCCCAGTTTGGCGTTGCCGCCGATGGTATTGACGCGCCCCCCGACGACTATGGTCGGGTCAAACCCGGCGCGGTCGAGCGCAGTCGCCACCATCGAAGTTGTGGTGGTCTTTCCATGCGATCCGGCGATGGCGATCCCATACTTCAGCCGCATCAACTCGGCCAGCATCTCGGCGCGTGGTATCACGGGAACCTGACGACGGACGGCCTCGACGACCTCCGGGTTGTCGGCCCGCACCGCCGTCGAAGTGACGACTACCTGCGCGTCGCCGATATTTTCCGCGTCGTGGCTTTCGAAGATCTTCGCCCCCATCCCCCTCAATCGCTCGGTGATCGGCGACAGCTTCGCGTCGGAACCGGAGACGTGGTAGCCGAGGTTAAGCAACACTTCGGCTATGCCGCTCATCCCGATGCCGCCGATGCCCACGAAATGAATGTGTTGATACTTCTTGAACATATTTTCAGGAGAGTAGGGAGTGGGGAATGGGGATCACATTTCCCCATTCCCCACTCCCTACTCCCCACACCCTAGTCCCGATTCCCCACTTCCCACTTCCTACTCCCCATTCCCCACCATTCTCATCGCCAGATCGACGACCCTCTTCGCCGCGTCCGGGTGTCCCAGGCGCTTGCCGGCTTCGGCCATTCGGCCGAGCTTATGGGGGTCGTGAATGAGCCACAGCAATTCCTTCGCCAACCGTTCCGCCGTCAGTTCGGCCTGCAGGATCATCCGTCCCGCGCCGGCGCGTTCGACGGCCTCGGCGTTTTTGCGCTGATGGTCGTCTGCGGCGAAGGGGAACGGGATCATAATCGCCGGCTTGCCGGCGGCCGCAAGCTCCGCCACTGTGGTCGCCCCGGCGCGACTGATGACCAGATCGGCGACGGCGAATTCGTCAACCATCTTTTCGATGAAGGACCTGACGTCGGCCATCAAACCCGAATTCTCGTAAGCGTCACGCACGCGGTAGAAATCGTTTTCGCCGGTCTGATGGGTAAACGACACGCGGTCTTTCTCCTCCGCGAGCAGCGGCAGGGCGCCGATCACGGCCTCGTTGATCGCGCGCGCGCCCTGGCTACCGCCGGTGATCAGCACGTGAATCACGTCGCCGGCCTGCTTGACCGGGACGTCGAAAAACTCCGCGCGGACCGGGTTGCCGGTGATCTCGGCCTTTTCGCCGAAAAACTCCTTCGCCTCTTCAAACGAGACGGCGGCGGCTTTGACGAACCGGGCGAGCGTGCGATTGGTGAAGCCCGGCAGCGCGTTCTGTTCGGCCACTAAGGTCGGCGTGTCCATCAGCGCGGCCGTCAGGACGACCGGCCCCGAAGCGTATCCGCCAACGCCGATCACCACGTCCGGCCTGACTCGCTTTATCAAGGAGCGGACGTCGAGAAAACTTTTCGGCAGCATCAGCAGTGACTTGACGCGGTTGACGAAGCCAACACGTTTGAGCGCGGCCACGTCGATCAGCTCCAGATTGAACCCCTCGCGCGGAATGATCTTCGTCTCGAGGCCTCTCGCCGTGCCCACGAAGAGAATCTGCGTATCCGCGTCGCGCCGCTTGAACTCCTGCGCGATGGCGACGCCCGGGTAAATGTGCCCGCCGGTGCCGCCGCCGGCGATGATGACGGAGAGCGGAAGGCGTGGCGACGGGGCGACAGGGCGACGGGGCGATGGGGCGACGGGGCGACGGGGCGAGTTTGCCGTTTCAGCGCTTGCGTTTGAAATTCGTGAATTCATTTTCTCCCCCTCTCCCT
>DATCXQ010000428.1:0-5773 GCA_036565725.1 Blastocatellia bacterium | reverse complement strand
TTTTTGTCCTTCGCGCATTCATCATCATTGAGATCGCATCAATCGCTGTCGCCCGCTTCGCGGGCTTGTTGATAAATCGCCCGCCATACCTGGGGTTGCGCGCTGTCGCGCTCCACCCCAGGCTTTACTCTGTCGCCTGCTCCGCAGGCTGAAAATGTGAAGAGCCGTTTCGCGCAAAAGTTTGGGTAACGACAAGCTTGTCAGCCCACTGCGAAATATCTTGTGCCTGGTCGAGATTTTCTATGACTTCAGGAGCGGTGCGCCCCAACTCGGTCAGAAAGAGTTGCCGAAGGTCGATAAGGGATAGGTCGGTAGCGCGTTTCTTTTTCAAGGTTCCTGTGCCTTTCTTCCTGATTTGGTTGTCGGCCCGCAGCGGTTCAGGAATACCGCCCGCCCGGATCATGACGCCGGGCGTTGCGAGCCGAACTTTAGTGCGTGTATAGTGCGTGAGCACGATCAAGACACGTGAAAATCCCTCAAACCAAGTCAATGTAACTTGCAACTAATTCAAACTCATAGCAACTTGCTGAAATGCTTTCCGTCAATTACAAACTGATCACCGAGGCTGGCGAGTTGGCGCAGGCGGCGAATGACCTGCGCGACGAGCAGGTGATCGGGTTCGACACCGAAACGACGGGACTCGATCCACACACGTCGAAACTGCGCCTGATCCAACTCGCCACGCCGCGAGCCGGCTTTATCATCGATTGCTTTCGAATATCACGCGACCAACTCAAACCGATCCTCGACATCCTCGCCGCGCCGCAGCCGGTCAAGATCGCGCACAACGCGAAGTTCGACGCCAAATTCCTGATGCGCCACTGCGGCGCGCGGCTCGGCGCCATCTTCGACACCTACCTGGCCAGCAATCTCGCCAGCGCTGGCGACGAGAATGACCGGCACAGTCTGGAAGCCGCTGTCAATCGCTACCTCGACTTGCGACTGGACAAGGCCGCGCAAACGAGTGACTGGTCGCGCGAGTTGAGCGAGTACCAGCTCGAATACGCGGCGCGCGACGCCCAGGTCTTATTGCCCCTGCGCGATCGGATGCTGGAAAAGCTGCGGGAGATGGACCTGCTCGTGGCCGCCGATCTCGAATTCGATTGCGTGCTCTCGATCGCGGCGCTGGAACTGGCGGGCATATACCTTGACGTCGACCGTTGGCGCGCCCTGATCGGGCGCATCCGGATCGAACATGACCGGGTCGCAGACGAATTGCATCGGGAGCTCGGCCCCGCTTCGGCGCAGATGAGCCTCTTCGGCCGCGCGGCCGAGCGTATCAACCTGGACAGCCCCGCGCAGGTCAAAGTGGCGCTTCAGCGGATCGGCATCGTGGTCGAAGACACGCGCGAATGGACGCTGCAAAAACTCGCGCATCAATTCCCGATACTGGAAAAACTGCTCGAATATCGCGGCCTCAGCAAAAGCCTCTCGTCTTATGGCGAAGGCGTACTCGATTACATCAACCCATCGACTGGGCGCATTCATGCCGATTTCAGGCAGATCGGCACGCCCACGGGGCGCATCACCACGTCGTCGCCCAGCCTGCAGCAGATTCCGCACACCACCGAGTACCGTTCATGCTTCCGCCCGCCGGCGGGACGTAAATTTGTAGTTAGCGATTATTCCCAGATAGAGATGCGCATCCTGGCCGATTTCGCGCGCGACGAAGCGCTGCTCGAGGCCTTCGATTCGGGCGCCGATCTGCACCGGATGACCGCCTCGCAGATGTTCGGCGTCCCGCTCGATCAGGTCACGCCGCGGCAGCGCGAGAGCGCCAAGGGGTTGAATTACGGCCTGGTTTACGGGATGGGCGCCGAGGGCCTGGCCGCCCGCATCGAATCGAGCGTCAAGGAGGCCGAGATTCTGATTGAACGCTACTTCACGGCCTATTCCGGCGTCGGGCGCTGGTTGAATGAGGCCGCCGAAAAGGCCGTCCGCGAACGCCGCGCCCGCACGGCTTCGGGCAGATTGTGGATTTTCCGTCTTGACCCGAACGACCGCTCGCAGCTCGGCGCGCTCAAACGCGTCGGCAAAAACGCCCCGATTCAGGGCTCGGCTTCGGACATCTTCAAACGCGCGATGACTTTACTCGATCGGGCGCTGCTCGACCGCGACGCGCAGATCGTCAACTCGATTCACGACGAGATCGTCGTCGAATGCGATGAATCAATTGCCGAAGAGGTCAAACAGGTCGTCGTCAGTAAGATGATAGAAGGGGCAAAAGAATTTTTGCCGCGAGTGCCGGTAGAGGTCGAGGCCGTGATCTCAGACGCCTGGCTGAAGAAATAAGCGACAGGGCGACAGGGCGACAGGGCGATTCAGAGAATTGGAAATTTTTCTATTCGCTCCGTCTGTTTATCGCCCCATCACCCTGTCTCTCCGACTTTATCTTGGCGGTATTGAATAGGTCACCGTCGCATGCGCGACCGGCTCGTCATCCCCGTCCGAAAACATAGTGACTGATCCTACGGCCAGCCGCCGGCCCAGTTTGAGCATATCCGCCTTAGCGATGACGTCAACCGGCGCGGGCTTTCGCAGAAAGTTGATGTTGAGGTTGGTCGTCACCGCCAGCGGGACGGGGCCGATCATCGCCATCAGCAGCGAATACATGGCGCTGTCGGCCAGCGCCATCAGCGCGGGGCCCGAGATCGTCCCTCCTGGGCGCAGATGAAGCTCGTGATAGAGCAGGCGCACCCGAACGCCGCCGTCCGCGACCTCTTCGATTTTGAAGTGAAAGCGGTCCCGTTGCGGAAAAACGGCGGCGTAAAAAGCCTCGATCTCTTCGACAGTCATCTTCGGCATAATTTATAGGGAGTGAGAACGTGGACAAGGGGACAAGAAGACAAGGAGACAAGGAGAAGGAAATTACTTATCCCCTTGTCTCCCTTTCTCCTTGTCCCCTTGTCTTCATTCCCTATTGCTTCTTCCCGGAAAACGTCCCCTCGCCGAGGCTCGCCAAACTGACTTTGCCCTTCATCGTCTTACCGTCAGTCGTTCCGGCGTAAGTGACAACGCCTTCAACCTGTCCGGTGGCTTTAAACGAGAAGTCGACCTTGTCGCCTTTGACAGTTCCGGTCAGGTCGAATTCTCCGAGCAGCCCTTTGTATTTTCCGGTCAGCTTCTCGCCCTCCTGTTTGAAGGTGAAGCTGGGATTGCCTGAGCCGGCCTCGGTCTCGACCGTGACGCTCCACGCGCCGGTCAGGTCAATTTTGTCGCCGCCCTTATCAGCCGAGGGCTGCGACGCCGCCGGCGCGCCGCCTGAAGCCGTCGCCGCCGAGGCGCGTTTGGCGTTCCAATCGCCCTGAGCGAACCCGCCGAAATCGGCTTCGCCTTTCATTGCGTCGCCGTCAACATTTCCGGTCATCGTGATGACGAGATCCTGCTCCTGGAATTTGACCGTGTATTTGAATTTGATCTCCTTGCCATTGACCGCGCCTTCGATCGGAACTTCGCCACGCTGGTTCTTTAGCGCGCCGGTCAGCTTCTCGCCTTCCTGTTTAAAGGATATCTTGCCCTCGCGCGCGCCTTGCGGCGAATTGATCGTCACGTCCCAATCGCCGGTGACGCTGGGAGTTTGAGCCGTCGCGGAGGCCGAGAGAATGAGCGCGCAGACGAGCGCTGAGAGAACGCAAACCAGTCTTTTCATATGAATCTTCCCTTTCGTTGGTTGAATGAATGTTGAGATTGAATGCGGACGCGCGAAGCCTACACCTACCTTTTAAACTGTGTCAAATAACAACGTCTTGTAAGCTCAAGCCCGCCGTTTTAGAATCGCGCCTCTTCCACCTCGGCGCAGTTGGAGCCCTGGCGCCCTGGCAATTGATGACGAAACGGAGAAAGTTTATGCCGGCAAGAGAGATCACAAGTGTCGAAGAGTTGCGTTCGTTGGCAGGACGGGAGGTCGCCGTCAGCGATTGGTTCGAGGTCACGCAGGACCACATCAACCTGTTCGCCGACGCCACGGGCGACCACCAGTGGATTCACGTCGACGTCGAACGGGCGAAGGCCGAATCGCCTTATGGCGCCACGATCGCGCATGGCTTTCTGACGCTGTCGCTGCTTCCTCAATTGATGTCGCAGACGGTCAAAATCAAAATTCCGATCAAGATGGGCGTCAACTACGGATTGAATAAAGTCCGCTTCCCGTCTGCGGTTCCCGCCGGATCGAAGATTCGGGCGCGCGCCGTCTTGCAGTCGGTCGAGGAGATCGAAGGCGGCCAGCAACTGGTTTGGAGCCTCACGGTCGAACGTGAGGGCGGAGAAAAGCCTTGCTGCGTCGCCGAATGGCTGGTAAGGCATTACACGCAATGAGCGCGCTGAGCGAACATGAAGAAAACATCGGGCGGTATTACGACGAGGTGATCTTCGACGCGGAGGTTACACGGTTGAAGGATTTTTTTCCGGTCGAATACGCGATCACCGCGCGCCATTTGCGGCGGTGGATTCGCGACGCCACGACGGTCATCGAGGTTGGCGTCGGCGGAGGACTTTATTCTGAGATGCTCGCCCGGCAGGGCCACCATTTGTGCCTGGTCGACGTTTCGGCGAAGCTGCTCGACGCCGCGGTCGAGAGGTTGCGGGCGTGTGGTTTGGAAAAGCGGATCGTCAGGGTCGAACGGGCTTCGGCGACCAACCTCGATTGTTTCCAGGACAACGCGTTCGGCGCCGTGTTGATGCTCGGCCCGCTTTATCATCTGCTCACGCCCGACGAGCGGGTACGCGCGGTCGGCGAGGCGGAGCGGGTGTTGAAACCTTCCGGCATATTGTTCGCGTCCGGGATCAACCGGCTCGCTTACCTGCGCGATCTGTTCCGCGAATCGCCGGAAAATATCCTGGCGCGGCGCGACTTCATCGAACAGTTTCTGCGCGACGGAAATCTCACCCCCGAAATCGCCCCGCCGATCGGCCATGCGCATCTGACGACCGTGGACGAATTTCGCGACCTGTTCGCCGGCGCCTTCAAAGAGCTTGCCATGGTCGGCGTGGAGGCCTTCAGCAGCCCGTGGCAGGTGAAGTTGAACGAGTTGTCCGCAGCCCAGGCCGAGGCCTGGCTGGATTTGATCGAAAGGGCTGAGACGCTCATGCCCGACGCGCTAGGGATGGCCGACCACTTTCTTTACGTCGGCGAAAAAAGCCATGGCTCTCTGGCGAACCATGGCCACAACAAGGAAAACTGAATGAGTGATCTGACAGTAAAACTTAACTGGAACGGCGAATTGAAGTTCACAGGCGTGAACGCCGGCAGGATCGAGACCGCAATTGACGGCGGCAGCCAATCGGGCGCGAGCCCGGTCGAATTGCTTCTCGAAGCGCTCGGCGCGTGCGTGTCTGTCGACGTGGTTTTGATTCTGGAGAAAATGCGGACGCCGGCATCGAAGGTCGAAGTGACTCTTGAGGCCGACCGGCGTCAGACGGAGCCGCGTTATTTGACCAATGCGCGAATTTCGTTCGACGTGTGGGGCGAGGGGGTCACCCCAGACAAACTGATCCGCGCGATCAACCTTTCGATCAGCAAATATTGCAGCGTTTATCATTCGCTGCGCGACGACCTGAAACTGCAGTCGCTATTCCGCATTCACGCGACCGGCGCCGAAACTTCGGGCGATTATCAGGTGGTCGAGATGGCGCCGCCGACGAGCGAGCTTTAGATTGAGGCGACTAAGATTTTTGGCGTTTATATAAATCAGAACAAGCGATATCGACACATCCGATGAAACTACAATCATCAAAGGAGAGCGTTTAGAGTACCGGGTTTAGCCGGCAGGGCTGG
>DATCXQ010000358.1:0-10641 GCA_036565725.1 Blastocatellia bacterium | reverse complement strand
GGCAGCGACGGTTGACTTTGCAAATCGGTGTCAACCGTCGCTGCCGCGACTAAAACCACTATGCGACCGCTTCCCCGGCTTTGAAAAGCCGGGCTAGGATCAGCCGTCGCTGCCGCGACTAGGAGGTGTTGTCGCATTTATTTTTCAATGACCATAAGTCTGTCCCACTATTTAAGATGAGCAGAGCAGTAAGCAAAGCAGTCAGCAAAGAGATTCTGGAGTTGGACGAGGTGGAGACCCGCGAATGGCTCGATTCGCTCGATTATGTGATCAATCGTCGCGGGCCTGAGCGCGCGAGAGAACTGCTCGCGCAATTGGGCGTCTACGCTCAGCGGGCGGGAGTCAAAATTCCATTCACCGCCAACACTCCATACATTAACACCATCCCCGTCGAGCGGCAGCCGGTCTACCCGGGGAGCCGCGAGATAGAGCGGCGAATCAAGAGCCTTGTGAGATGGAACGCGCTGGCGATGGTCGTGCGCGCCAACCGCGAAGAGAGCGGCATCGGAGGCCACATCTCCACTTACGCCTCGGCGGCGACGCTGTTCGAAGTCGGATTCAATCACTTCTTCCGCGCCAGGAACGCCAATCACGACGGAGACATCGTCTACTTTCAAGGCCACGCCTCGCCCGGCGTCTACGCGCGCGCTTTTCTGGAAGGGCGCGTCTCGGAGGAGCATCTGCGCAACTTCCGGCGAGAGCTGAGGCCGGGCGGCGGGCTGTCGTCTTATCCGCATCCGTGGTTGATGCCCGACTTTTGGGAGTTCCCGACAGTCTCTATGGGACTCAGCCCGATCATGGCCATTTATCAAGCGCGCTTTAATCGCTACCTCGAAGACCGCGGATTGAAGGAAACGAACGACGCCAAGGTCTGGGCCTTTCTGGGCGACGGCGAGATGGACGAGCCGGAGTCCTTGGGGGCGATCACGCTTGCCTCGCGCGAGAGACTCGACAATCTGATCTTCGTCATCAACTGCAACCTGCAGCGGCTGGACGGCCCCGTGCGCGGCAACGGCAACATCATCCAGGAATTGGAGGCCGCTTTCCGAGGCGCGGGGTGGAACGTTATCAAGGTGATCTGGGGCAGCGATTGGGACCCGCTGCTCGCACAGGATCGCGAGGGTCTGCTCGTCAAACGCATGGGCGAGATCGTCGACGGCCAATGGCAGAAATACGCGACCGAATCGGGCGCCTATTTCCGCGAACATTTCCTCGGCGCAGACCCGCGCCTGCTCGAAATGGTCAAGAGTCTATCTGACGAGCAGCTCGAAAAGTTGAGGCTCGGCGGACACGATCCGCAGAAGGTCTATGCGGCATACCGCGCGGCGGTCGAGCATCGAGGCGCCCCGACAGTGATACTGGCCCGCACCATCAAAGGTTACGGCCTCGGTGAAAGCGGCGAGGGCAGGAACATCACCCATCAGCAGAAGAAGCTCAACGAAGACGAGTTGCGCCAGTTCCGCGCGCGCTTCGGCATACCAATCTCCGATGACGAGATCGCCGAGACTCCTTTCTATCGCCCGCCGGAGAACAGCCAGGAGATTCAATACCTGCAAGAACGGCGACAGAAGCTCGGCGGCTACGTCCCCTCCCGCGTCGTGGCGGTCGAATCCATTCAAGCGCCCGTAGAGAGCCTGTTCGCGGAATTCTACGAGGGAACGCGCGGCCGCGAAGCCTCGACCACGATGGTCCTCGTGCGATTGCTCGCAAAGTTGCTGCGCGACGAGCGGCTGGGCAAATTGATCGTCCCCATCGTCCCGGATGAAGCGCGCACCTTCGGCATGGAGTCGCTCTTCCGCCAGGTCGGCATTTACTCGCACGTAGGCCAGTTGTACGAGCCGGTGGACGCGGCGACGCTGCTCTACTACAAAGAGGCGAAGAACGGTCAGATTCTCGAAGAGGGGATCACCGAGGCGGGTTCGATGTCGTCGTTCATCGCAGCCGGGACGGCTTACGCCACACACGGCGTCAACACCATCCCGTTCTTCATCTTCTATTCGATGTTCGGACTGCAGCGCGTTGGTGACCTGGTCTGGGCCGCCGGCGATTCGCGCTGCCACGGCTTCATGCTCGGCGGGACCGCCGGACGCACGACGCTTCCCGGCGAAGGACTGCAACATCAGGACGGAAACAGCCATCTGTTGGCATACCCTGTCCCCAACCTCGTCGCCTATGACCCGGCCTTCGCTTTTGAACTTGCGGTCATCATCCGCGAAGGCATCAGCCGGATGTACGAAAAGCAGGAGGACGTCTTCTACTACCTGACCCTGATGAACGAGAACTACGCGCACCCGCCGATGCCCGAAGGCGACAGGATCAAGGAGGGAATTCTCAAAGGCATGTACAGGTTCAAGGCGGCGGAGGACGGGCGCCACGAACTGCGCGCGCATCTGTTCGGCAGCGGCGCGATTTTGAATGAAGCGCTGAAAGCGCAAGACCTGATGGCCGCAGAATACGGCGTCGCAGCCGACGTGTGGAGCGTGACGAGTTACAAGGAACTCTATCGCGATGGTAACGAAGTCGAGCGATGGAACATGCTCCACCCGGCGGAGAAGCCGCGAAGGCCTTACATCGCAGAGTGTGTTGCCGGCGACGACGGCGTTTTCGTCGCGGCGACTGATTATGTGAAGGCGCTGCCCGATTCGATCTCCCAATGGCTCCCCGGACGTTTGATCTCGCTCGGTACTGACGGATTTGGCCGGAGCGACAGCCGAGCCGCGCTGCGCGGCTTTTTTGAAGTCGATCACCGGTTCATTACCCTCGCGACGCTTGTCGCTCTCGCGCGCGAGCGGAAGATCAAAACCGAAGTTGTTAACCAGGCGATGCGCGATCTGGAGATCGATCCTGACAAGGCGAATCCCAGATCGGCATGAGAACTATGCCACAGAGGCACAGAGACACAGAGAGGGAGAGAAAGAGGGACGGAGGGATGGAGAGATGGAGTGACTTTGAGACGCTAATGTCTCTGCGATCCCTCTGTCTCCCCTCTCTCCGCCTCTGTGTCTCTGTGCCTCTGTGGCAAATTCATTTGCATTATGGCGACTGAAATCAAGCTTCCGATGCTTGGCGAAAATGTGGATTCGGGCGTGGTGATAAACGTCCTGGTGTCCGAGGGCGATGAGGTGGCTGAAGGCCAGCCGGTGATCGAACTGGAGACGGAGAAGGCCACGATCGAAGTCCCGGCCTCGGCCTCGGGCCGCGTCAAAGAGATCAGCGTGAAAGAGGGCGCCACGATCAAGGTGGGACAGGTGATCTTGACCCTCGAAGAAGGGGCCGGAGCGGCCAAAGCGGAGGAGAAAAAGCCCGGGCTCGCGGCAAAACCTGAAGAGGAAATGAGAGAGGCGGCTGAGGCCCAGAAAGAAGAAATCAAGGCCGTGGCCGCGCCATCGCGGGCGCCGAGGGCGGAGACGCGGGCCAAACCTCGGGCAGAGGAGCCAAAGCGCGAGGAGGCGAAGAAAGAGGCCGCGCCACGGCGCGAAGAGAAAGCCGAGGAAGAAGAGCCGCCGCGAGACGAAGTCATCAAACCCCGGTCCGAAGTTCAACCCAGACGCGAGGAAGCGCGCGAACTCATCGCCGCCTCGCCTTCTGTGCGCAGGTTGGCGCGGGAGTTGGGCATAGACATCAACGAGGTGGTCGGCTCGGAACCTGGCGGTCGCATCTCCGAAGACGATGTCAGAAATTACGCCCGATCGATCATTCTCAACGTGACTCGCATGAGGCCCGCGGCTGCGGTCCTCCCCCGCCCGCTCCCCGATTTCTCCAAATGGGGAGAGATAGAGCGAAAACCGATGAGCGGCATCCGCCTCAAGACGGCCGCAGCGCTGAGCGAGGCCTGGCAGACGGTCCCGCACGTGACCCATTTCGATCAGGCCGACATCACCGAGTTGGAGGAGTTGCGCCAGCGATTCGGCAAGAAGGCCGAAGAGGCGGGCGCCAAGCTGACGATCACGGCCATCGCGCTTAAGGTCGTCGCTTCGGCCTTGAAAATCTTCCCTCAATTCAACGCGAGCGTTGACGCTTCGAGGGGGGAGATCGTTTACAAGAAGTACTGCAACATCGGCGTCGCGGTGGACACCGACCGAGGGCTTCTGGTCCCCGTGATCAGAGACGCCGATAGGAAGAACATTCTAGAGCTGGCGGTCGAGTTAACCGAGATGTCGGTAAAGGCGAGGGACAAGAAGATCACGATCGAAGAGATGCAAGGCGGCTCGTTCACGATCACCAACCTGGGCGGGATCGGCGGCGTGAATTTCTCGCCAATCGTCAACAGCCCGGAGGTCGCGATCCTCGGAGTGGCGCGCGCCGCCCGCCAACCCGTCTTCGTTGACGGGCAGATTGCGCCGCGCCTGATGCTGCCGCTCGCGCTCTCTTACGACCACCGTTTGATCGACGGGGCTGACGCCGCACGGTTCCTGCGCTGGGTGGCCGAGGCCCTGAAACAGCCCTTGCTGCTGGCTTTGGAGGGATAATCCACAGAGCCACAGAGACACAGAGAAGGAGAGGAGGAGAGAAAGAGCGATGGAGAGAAGGAGACTGGTTTTCAGGACGTCCCTCTGTCCCTCCCTCTCTCCTTCTCTGTGCCTCTGTGGCTCTGTGGCGATAATCAGATATGGACGGATTGACTAATTCAACACAGGTGGCGGTTATCGGCGCCGGCCCGGGCGGGTACGCGGCGGCGTTTATGGCGGCTGACCTGGGCCTGCGAGTGGCGCTCGTAGACCTCGAACCCAATCCCGGCGGGGTTTGCCTTTATCGCGGCTGCATTCCCTCGAAAGCGTTGCTGCACGTGGCCAAAGTCATCGGCGAATCGCGCCGGGCCGCCGATTGGGGGATTGAGTTCTCCGAGCCGAAGATCGATCTCGACAAATTGCGCGCATGGAAAGATGGCGTGGTGAACAAGCTGACAGGCGGTTTGGGGCAATTGAGCAAACAGCGCAAGGTCGACTTCATTCGAGGCCGCGCCGCGTTCCTCGATTCGCGCACGCTGAAGATTGAAGGACAGGGCGGAGAGCGGCGTCTGGTCTTCGAGAACGCCATCATCGCCACCGGGTCGCGGCCCGCCGCGCCGCGCGCCCTCTCGCTCGACAGCCCACGCATTATGGATTCGACGGCGGCGCTGGAACTGGACGACATTCCGAAAACTATGCTCGTCATCGGCGGCGGTTACATCGGTCTTGAACTGGGGACTGTTTACGCCGCTCTGGGAACTCAGGTATCGCTGGTCGAGATGACTTCGGGGTTGTTGCCCGGAGTCGACCGCGATCTGGTTTCGATCCTCGCCGGGCGCGTGGATCAAATCTTCCACTCGGTCATGCTTAACGCCAAAGTGGTCGAGATGAAGGAAGTGAAGAACGGCGTCCGGGTCAGAATCGAAGGGGCCGAGATCGGAGGGGACGAGTCGGTCTACGAGAAGGTCCTGGTCGCGGTGGGCCGCGAGCCTAACTCCGAAACCCTCGGACTTGAGAAAACCAAAGTGATCGTCGACACGCGCGGCTTCGTTCAGGTGGACGCCGCGCGGCGGACGGCCGAGCCTGCAATCTATGCGATCGGCGACGTGGCCGGCGATCCGATGCTGGCCCACAAGGCGACTCACGAAGGGCGCGTCGCCGCCGAAGCGATCAGCGGGCGCGCGGCCGCCTTTGAGCCTCGCGCCATCCCGGCCGTGGTCTTCACCGATCCCGAGGTGGCCTGGTGCGGGTTGACCGAATCTCAGGCAAAAGAAGAAGGCCGGCTCGTGAAGGTCGCCCGCTTCCCCTGGGGAGCTTCTGGCAGGGCAGCCACGCTCGGCCGCGCCGACGGCGTGACCAAATTGGTCATCGATCCGGAATCCGAACGCGTCCTCGGCGTGGGGATCGTCGGCGCCGGCGCCGGTGAACTGATCGCGGAGGGCGTGCTAGCCGTCGAGATGGGGGCCGTCGCTTCCGACCTCGAATTGAGCATACACGCCCACCCGACGCTCTCGGAAACCCTTATGGAATCCGCCGAAGCCTTCTTCGGACGGAGCACACATTTTTATCGAAGGGCAGCGCCATGAATAGGACTTATAGGACATATAGAACTTATGGGACTCATAAGTCCCATAAGTTCTATATGTCCTATAAGTCCTATAAGTCCTATTCATAAGGAGTAAACGATGAATAACAGTTTCACGATCTTCGCGGGAAGGGCAAACGTGGCGTTGGCGACGAGCGTGGCCGTCGAAATGGGCGCGCGGCTCGGCGCGTGTTCGGTCGAGAGATTTCCGGACGGCGAGCTGTCGGTGCGTTTGGATGAGCCTGTGCGTGGGCGCGAGGTCTTAATCATTCAACCGACCTCGCCGCCGGTCAACGATCATTTGATCGAGCTTTTGGCCTTTGCCGACGCGTGCCGACGCGCATCGGCCGCGCACATCACGGCGGTCATGCCGTACTTCGGCTACGCGCGCGCCGATAAGCGGCACGGCCGCCGTGAGCCGATAACCGCGAGCATGGTGGCCGCCCTGATGCAGGCGGTCGGCGTCAACCACGTCGTCACGATCGACCTGCATGCGCCGCAGATCGAGGGCTTCTTCCACATCCCGGTGGACAGTCTGACGACAGCCCCGGTGATGGTTGAAGCGCTGCGGCCCGGATTACCTCCCGATATTGTGGTCGTATCGCCCGACGCCGGCCGGGTGCGCATGGCGACCGAATACGCGCGACTACTAGGCGCGCCGGTCGCGGTGCTGCACAAAGAGCGCGCGAGCGGCGTCGAGACCAGGATCACGCGACTGGTCGGAGACGTGCGTGACCGCCCATGTTTGATAATCGACGACATGATCTCGACCGGCGGAACGATCGCCGAAAGCGTCGAGGCGCTGCTGGACGCCGGCGCGAGGCCAGAGATCATAGTCGCGGCGACGCATGGTCTTCTGCTTGCGGGCGCCCGTGAAAAACTGGCGCGCGCTGTGACGCGCGAAATCCTGGTGACCGACACCGTGGCGCTGCCTGCCCACGACTGGCCGCAATTGCGCGTCGTCTCCGTCGCCCCACTCATCGCCTCGGCGCTACGGCGCTATCTGTCCGATGGGCCGTTGAGCGCAGCGCCGAAGTAGGAAAGCGAATGGGGAGTGAAGGAGTGGGGAAAGCGGGACAAGGGGACAAGGAGAAGGGGAGACAAGGAGAAAAAGAAATTTCCTTCTCCTTGTCTCCTTGTCCCCTTTGCTTCCCGCCTGATTCTATTTGCAAGTTCCAAAATTCATATCATAAATGCCATTAGGCGCCGTATAATCCGGAACTATCCTGGCTGTCATTGGTCATAAAACATAGGCATTTTCTTATTGCGCGCTCCTGACGCCCGTAAGACCGCGAGACACGGATGTCGGGGACTATATTCACTTTTCTCGACCAGGGAGACTCTGAGCCATGAATAACAACAACCTGTTTTGGACGCGGAGGCGTTTTCTGAGCGTTGGCGCGGCCGGGACCGCCGGAGCCGTCGGAATCGGCGCCCTATTCACGCCGGGCGTTTTCGCCCAGCAGTTGATACAGACGCCGCGGCAGACCGAAGGGCCGTTCTACCCGAACAAGATGCCGCTCGACACCGACAACGACCTGCTAATCGTCAACGACGCGATCACCCCCGCGGTGGGCGCGGTCACGTATTTGAGCGGGCGCATTCTCGACAGCCGCGGCGAGCCGATCCGCAGCGCGTTCGTCGAAATCTGGCAATGTGACAACAACGGCGCCTACATTCACACCAACAGCGTCAACCGCGACAAGCGCGACGCGAACTTCCAGGGCTTCGGCCGTTTCATGACTGGCTCGACGGGCGAATACCTGTTCCGCACCATCAAGCCTGTTCCCTACCCCGGCCGCACGCCTCATATTCACTTCGTCGTCAAAGTGAAAGGTCAGGAGAAGTTCTCTACACAGTGTTACGTCAAGGGAGATCCGGGCAACGAGCGCGACTCGATCCTCAAGAACATTCGCGACCCCAAAGTACGCGAGTCGATCATTGTCGATTTCGCGCCGATCAAACAGTCGCGCGTCGGCGAGTTGGCCGCGCGTTTCGACATCGTGCTCGGCTTCACGCCGGAAAGTTGAATGGAATATCGTCAAATAGGCCGGATTTCAGTTGTGTGTACGTAAAGAACAAACACGGGGGACACGGGGATCACGGGGATAGGCTTGGTTGTAAGATATACTGAACCTTTCTTCCATAAAGCCTTTTCCTATTTTTCCCCGTGGTCCCCGTGGCCCCCGTGGTTCTTTTTGCTCAACCCCGGACTGGAGTTTACTTACTCATGAACGGCCTGTTCATTCCCCTCTCCGCCTGTTGTTTCGTGTCGTAGACGTTGGGCCGGGCGAGCACTACTTTGTATTGCGCCAGCGCCTCCTGCCGCTCTCCCGCCAGGTCATACATCTGCGCCGACCGGAGGCGGGAAACCGTCACCAGGTCCGCCTCGCCCCCCTCAACCTGACAGACGGCGGTAAATTCCGCTGCGGCGCGCCTGTGTTCTTTGTTGCGGGCCAGCGCTTCCGCGTATTGATAATGGATCAGGTCGAGCGCGGTGGCCGCCGCCGGGTCTTTCAGCAGGCCGTCGAAGACGGCGTAGGCCTCGTCCATCCTGTTGAGCGTCACCAGCGCCGACGCCCTCTCGAGTTTGAGGAGATAGCTTCTCGGATATTTAGAGCTGAGTCGTTCGAGCAGCGCGAGCGCGTCGTCATACCGCTTCTCGTTCCGGAAAATGGCCACCAGCAATATGCGGGCGTCGTCGGCCGTCGGAGAGTCATTTTCGATGATGGTTTGCAGCCTGCCGATCCCGCGTTTCTTGTTGCCTCGAACCCCCACCATCGACGCCATGAGTTTATAGCCGAAGGGCAGACCGCCCGCGATGTAATCGTAGACCCCGATCGACAGGTAAGCGTCATAATAATCCGGTTTGAGCTTCAGGACTTTTTCGTGAGCGTCCACGCACCGCGACCCGTTGCGCATCGCGCTGAAAAACTTGCGCGCGACCGAGGCCTCGTAACCCGCCATCACGCCGTAATAGGCGCCGAGGAAATACAGCGCGTCGGCGTCGTTCTTGTTACGGGCGACGAGGGCCAGCGCCTTCGTCTTGGCCTGCGCCATCTTTTCGCGGAAAGCGCGGTCCACGTCCGCGTCTACGGCGTCGCCCTCGGAGCCTTCTTTGGCCTTATCGACGCCTGCGTAAAAGCTCGACCCGGAGCCGTAGAGTCCGCTCTGTAACCGGCGGGTCTTATTGAGATGCCCGAGCCAGAGGATGGTAGCCAGATAGAGGTCGCCGGCCGGGTGATGCGGCGCCAGCCTGCGTATCTCTTCAAATTTCGCCGTCGCGGTCGCGGAATCCAGGTTGTACAAGGCTTCGTGGCCTTCGCGCCGGAGTTCCATAATCTCGGGCGGCAATGCGGCGCCTGAGGCGGCGGCGTTCCGGCCATCGGCCACGGGCTGGCCGATTCTGGACGGCGTCGGCTGGAGCTGTCCGAACCCTACGGCGGATAGTAAGAGGGTCGCCGCCGCGAGGACGGCCACCAGTCGAACGATGTGAGATAAGGAATGGAGCATAATACCTCTGTCGAACTCAACGTAATAGAGCAATCGTTGGTCGGGATAAATGTCGGACGTGATCGATGTCGGGAAGAGACGGTTAATCCGCGATTCCGGCGCTCGCAATTCGCGAATCTGAGGCGCCTTTCGCGTCTCAGCTCTAATTCAATTTCTATGCCGGACGCGCCAGAGGAGTTCTGTAATTGTCTCTTTATCATGCTTTGAGCTGAGGTCAAGACATATTTATAAAGTCAGGTCTCATAAATAATGTTGAGATGGAAGCAAAAAAGGCAAGAAGGTCAAAAAAGGCAGAAAGGTAGGAGGATGGATGATTTCTGATATCTTCCGCTAAGTCTCTTCGAATGCGAACTCGCGCTCATTTTTGGCGGTGGGATCAGGCGGGCGCTGAGGGGCGCGCCAGTTATCCATCATAGCGACCTGTTGAACGCAGGCGATGGTGCACATCTTGGCGCATGGCTTTTCGGTGTAAAACTCACGTCTGATGTCTTCGCTGGTGTAGTTTTCAAGCGGAACGGCGGGATAGCCGCGCTGTTGCGAACAGTAGTGAACCAATCCGTCCTCGCAAATGTACAGGTATCGGGCGCCGGCGCGGCACCGCCAATCGTGCTGCCTGCCGTATGCCAGATCATCTTGAAACCGGTTAAGGCGCGTCCAGCTTTTCTTGCCAAAACGCTTCAGCTCTTCGTATATCCGCGCCTCTTTCCCGCTCAAGGGTTTAAGCTGTCCCGTGCCGTCGTGAATGATGCCGAGCGAATTGCCGAATCCCAATTCGACCGCGCGGCGCGCCACGGTCAGCGCGTCCTCAGGATTTTTGATCCCGCCGCCGATTACCGAATTGATGCTTACGTGAAATTCGGCGTACTCGGACAAGTAGCGTAGATAGCGGTCGAGCACCTTCAGGCTCTTTTGCGAGACTTCATCGGGCGTGATGTTGTCAATGCTGATCTGTAAATATTCGAGTCCGGCGGCGTTGAGCTTCTCGATCCGGTCTCTGGTCATATAGTAGCCGTTGCTGATCAGCCCGGCGATCATACCTCGCGAGCGTATGTGCGCGAAGATTTCGTAAATCTGAGGGTGCAGCATCGGCTCCCC
>DATCXQ010000354.1:0-17495 GCA_036565725.1 Blastocatellia bacterium | reverse complement strand
GGCCGCGGGCAGTGCGTCGAGCAGTACGGCGCGGGCGAGGCCTACCTGCCGTTTCTCGACGCCCTGGGCGGTTTGCTGGCCGGCCCACAGCGAGAGCGGATCATGGGCGTATTGAGGACTTACGCGCCGACCTGGTGTTTACAATTCCCAGCGGTCTTTTCCGGCGACGCGCTGGAGCAGTTGCAGCGAGAAACCATCGGCGCCACCAAAGAACGCATGTTGCGCGAGATGGGCGAGGCGCTCGGCGCCCTGGCGCCGGCCTCGCCGGTGGCGCTTTTGCTGGAAGACCTCCACTGGGCCGACACTTCCAGCGCCGATCTATTGCGCCACCTTTCCCAGCGCATCGAGGGACAGCGGTTGCTCGTCATCGGAACGTTTCGGCCCGGAGACCTGGAAGTCAGTCGTCATCCGCTCAAGTCATACAAACTAGAGATGCAGAGTCGCCATCAGTGCGAGGAGATTGCGCTCGGGACGCTCAGACAGGAAAACCTGTCAAGTTACCTCGACGCGCGTTTTGCTCCGAATGATTTCGCTCATGATCTCGCGCCGTTGATCGAACGCAAGACAGAAGGGCATCCGCTTTTCGCCACCGGGCTGGTTCAACTGCTTGCCGATCGCGGCGACATTGCCCTGGCCGGCGGACGGTGGACTCTCACGCGCCCGCTCGCGGAGATGGATTTGGAGGCGCCAGAGAGCGTACGCGGCCTGATCCGCAAGAAGATTGAATCCCTTAACGATGAGGACCGGCGGTTGCTCCAATATGCGAGCGTCGAAGGCGAGGAGTTTCTCTCGACGGCGCTCGCCGGCTTGCTCGGCGTCGACGAGCTTGCCCTGGAAGAACAATGTGACGACCTCCACAGAGTTCATCGCTTGATCGAGCCGCGCGGCGAAGAAGAATTGCCAGACGGCGCGATGGCGATGCGTTATCGATTCGTACACGCGCTTTATCAGAACGAACTTTATGCGGGGCTGGTCAACAAACGCAGGGCGCAGTTGCACCGTATGGCGGGAGAGCAGTTGCTCAAGCATTACGGCGATCAGTCCTCGCGCATCGCCGCGCAACTGGCCATGCATTTCGAACGCAGCCGGGATTTCGAGCGCGCCATCGCCTACCTGATCGAAGCGGGAAGCAACACGGCCCGAGTCTATGCCAACGCGGAAGCGGAGGAGCATTACAGCCGCGCGCTCGGCCTGGTCGAAAAGCTTCCCCGCGAGGAGCAGTTCGAGAGACGATTGACGATCTGCCAGAAGCGCGGCGCGGTCAACCTTGCCTTAAGCCGCCTCGATCAAGCGATCGATGATTTCACCAGCATGCTCGATGAAGCTCGCCGAGTCGGCGCGCCGGCGCGCGAAGGCGCCGCGCTCCTCTCGCTTTGCCACACGCTCTTCTTCGCGCACCGCCTGGATGAGATGGCCGCGCGCGCCGGCGAGGCTTTGCGCGTGGCCGAAAGCTCGGGCGACGAGCGGCTACGCATAGAGACGCTTGCGTTCATTGGGCGCCGACACGTCAGTCTGGGGAACCTGTCCGAGGCTAAGCAAATTATAGATGAGAGCGTCCGCATCGCCAGAAAACTCGACCACACTCCGGCGCTGATCGCCGGAGTGACCTGGCGCGGGATGCTCCACTTCTTTCACTCTGAATACGAACGCGCCGAAGAAATGCTGACCGAGGGGCTGCGTCTCAGTTCTGAACAGCGTGACGGATTTATGGTGCTCTTCTGTCTCTATTTTCTCGGCTTGACCAGGGGAGACCTGGGACGAATGTCGGATGCGCTCGACACTCTCGATGAAGCGATGGAGCTGGCGCGGCGCAACGGCGACCGCAATCAGTCGGTGAAGATCCCCAACACGGTCGGATGGATTTACCGCGAGCTCGGAGATTTCGACCAGGCTCTCAGGGCCGACAGAGAAGGCGTCGAGGTCGCGCGCAAACATCACTTGCTCGAAGCTGAAATCAACTCCGTGATCAATCTAGGCCATGACTACACAGCGCGGGGCGAGGGCGAAAAGGCGCCTCCGGCCTTCCGAGAAGTCGATGCGATGCTGGAGCGTGACGACTGGTTTCGCTGGCGGTTCAACCTGCGCCTGCAGTCCGCCAGATGCGAACACCTGCTGTCACAAGGCGACCTGGACGAGGCCGAAGTGTGCGGCCGGCGGCTGCTCGAACTGGCTACTCATTACGAGGCGCGAAAATACGTCGCCGTCGCGCGCAGGCTGCTGGCCGAAGCGGCGGCGTCGCGAGTCGATCTGCCACGAGCGGAAACCGAGCTTAAGACCGCGATCGATCTACTGCGAATATATCCTTCGCCGCCGACCGCCTGGAAAATCCACGCCGCGCTCGGGCGCCTGCGCTCGCGGATGGGACAAACCCAGGCGGCGCGCGAGTCCTTTGCTCAAGCCGCGGCTATCATCGAGATGATGGCCGAAAACATCAGTGATGAACGTTTGCGAATGACATTCTTGAACTCTGCGGCCGTGCGCGAGGTGATAGATGGTGAACTTCGAACCGGAAATGATAGTGATCCCCGAGGGCGAGTTCCTGATGGGTTGTGAGACGGGCGCGGCGAACGAGCGCCCGGCGCACTGCGTCTGGGTGGATAGCTTCGCCATCGGTCGCTCGGCCGTGACCAACCGGCTTTATCGCATCTTTCTGAAAGAGACGGGACGGCGGGCCCCGCCGGGCTTCAGCGAAGCGCGCTTCAATCCTCTCGACCCCTGGGGCGATCAACCGGTCACGAGCGTGAGTTGGTTCGACGCGGCGGCTTATTGCGCATGGCTCGGCGAGCGCGCCGGCAAACCCTATCGCCTGCCGACCGAAGCCGAATGGGAGCGCGCGGCGCGCGGCGGGTTGGAGGCGAAGCTTTACACCTGGGGCGACGAGCCGCCGCAAACGCAGCTGCGCTACGCCGAATTGTGGCGCACGGGGCCGGAGCGCGTCGAACGCCGTCCCCCGAACGGCTTTGGGCTATACGACATCTCCGAAAACGTTCACGAGTGGCTCGCTGACTGGTACGACGCGAATTACTACAGCGTCTCGCCGCCGCGTAATCCGCAAGGGCCGGCGGCAGGCGTGCGGCGCGCCTCACGCGGCGGCTCGTGGCGTCATCAGATCAAGATCGCCCGCGTGGCAGCTCGCAGCAGCCTCCCGCCGGAGTATCAATACAGCGATTACGGGTTACGCTGCGCGATGAGTTTATGACTTGGAACACGGCTCGGAAAAATTCTGAAAGACTTCGAAAACTACGACTTTCCGAGCGGTATTAGATGAAAAGAATCAAGACGCCGCTCACCATCAAAGCAATCGCCCAGAGCCAATCTATGTTGAACCATGCGCGGCTCAGCAACGTCAGCCCGAACTTCTCGTAGATCAGGAGAGCAATCAGCGCAACAGCCAATAGAAAGCCCAGACTATGCGCGCCGACCGCCGCCAGCCATTGCCATGGATCAGCAAAAGCGTCGTGCTGTTGCGGAGAGAGATGATCCATGTGTCCCGAGGGAGAAAGATGATCTGTATGCGCGTCCGGTCTAACGTGACTCACTTCTGATCGGGCTAGTATGATTGGGGCCAGCATCAACCCTGCGCCATGAGCCGAAGCCATTATGAACGACCATAAAGTCAGGTCGCGGAAGCCCACGCGCATGCCTACCCACTTCGGATGCCGGGAGCGAACCATACGATAGCAACCGAAGCCAAAAATGACCGCCGCCGCGCCGTAACGTATGGCCTGTATTGGCAAATTCTTCTGCGCTAGCCATAGCAGACTTACCACAATGCCTATCGCAAGCGCATGTCCCAGCGCAATGGGCAGGATTGCAGCCATCACCGCGCGGCGGCTCTTCTCCTGCATCCCCAGCGCTACGGCGAAGAGCCATCCCATCGCGGGGTTGATTCCGTGATAAGCTCCGAGACCCAGAAGCGTCAGCCAAAACCACCAATTGCTCATACGTAACAGAATGAATCTGATGAACAATCACCGCCATCGAGGCGAATCTGATGCGCTCGATAGTCGCCAAATTCCACGAAGAAGTCTTTATCCAGACTTAGACCGCCCGCCGGATCGGCGTTCAATTTGACCATCCAACTTCGAATCCCATCAGGGTAGAGCTGATCATCCACTGCGGAGTAAAGAGAGTTGGTAAAATAGACGCGGCGCCCATCACGGCTCACCTCGACCATTTGCGGCCCACCGTTCAGCGGCGTTCGGGGATTCTTCGGGTGTGGAGCGCGCCGCACAACGCCACCAATTCGCACCGAGCCGGTTAGCCTGGGGTTGGTCGGATCAGAAACGTCGTACTGCCGCATCTCGCCCGATCCCCAGCAGGAAACATAAAGGAAGCGATCATCCATCGAGAGATTGATGTCTGTCACAAACGGCGCTACCACTTTGAAATCTTTGAGCATGGGCGGCAAATCAGCAGGATTGGCCGGTTCCGCCGGGATCTCAATCACTTTCCTGATATTCCAATTGCCATTGTCGCGATGCCACAGCCAGACCGAACTGGAGAGGTCCTTGAGTGAAGCTACCGCGTTGACGAAGCCATAGGCTTTCGTAGGGTCATGAGCCGCTCGAAGTTCAAATATCAGTTGTTGCTCCGGCCCCAGATCGAGCGCCTGCTGATGCCTTCGACGGCGCAGATCCCAAATATGAATGCGGCGCCCATACTTGCCACTGAGGAGAACCTCCGGTTTCAGCCCTTCCTCGAACGTGTCGGGAGTCCCCCATTCGCTGGAGATCATCGTGTCGTAGCCGAGATGCCACCAGAAGTCGTAGGCCAGGTATTGTGGTCCTCGGTCCATTTCCCACTGTCCAAGCACATCGAAGGATTCACAATCGAGCAGGAAGACGCCTCCTGGCCCGCTTCCCTCTGCCGAGCCCAGAGCGCTCATATAAATGCCTTCCGGCCCACAATGAACGGTATGGGGCCTGGAGTAGCGGGCGCGTTTCATGACCTCTTCAGGCTCAATGACCTTGACGATTTTGGGTTCGCGGGGATCAGGTTTGGTATCGAGAATGTGAATTCGCGACGAGCGCAACCCGGGCACAACCAGGTAACGCCGCTCGATGTGCGGATGCGGAGCGTATGGACAAAGCGCCGAGCTGCATGCGTTCCAACCGAAGTGATGCAACTCATCGCCGGCCTTGGGCATATTTACCCTGCCAACCATTTTCCCGTAGGCAGGCGACTCAGGATTTACATCCACCACCGTCATCGCATCGGGGCGCCCATCTTTGTTCGTGTTGAGCGTCGCGACGTAGGCCAGGCTCTCAGGTTGCCCCTGCATTGCCAGACGAGGAGAGGGATAAAATGTCGGGTCCGGTTTCCATCGCGCCATATCAAATCTCCTTCCGTCAATTAATCATTGCCTGTTGGGCTACTGTGGCAGAGAAATTTCATTCGGGATAGTTTTTAGTTTTTATAGTTGTTCGCCTCCACAGCACATAAAATTTCAGAGAGCAACTTGTGTTCCATTTGGCGCAAGTTTGCCTCGGAAAAGACGTGCGCGAATAAGCGGACACACGTGCTATAATTTTGCGCTCAATCTCCAACGAGATCATCAACTGTGAGGTGAGAAGCAGTGAAGGAAGGTTGGGAAGCCGTCATCGGCCTTGAAGTCCACGCGCAACTCAAAACAGATTCGAAAATCTTCTGCGGCTGTTCGACCGAATTCGGGCGCGAGCCGAACAGCAATACCTGTCCGGTCTGCCTGGGACTGCCCGGCGCGCTGCCCACGCTCAACCGCGAGGCCGTGAAGTTGGCCGGCAAGGCGGCCCTCGCGCTCAATCTCAAGATTAACAGCGAATCGATCTTCGCGCGGAAAAATTATTTTTATCCCGATCTCCCGAAGGGCTATCAAATCTCGCAATACGACCGCCCCTTTTCGGAGCGCGGCGCGGTCGAAATCCTGACCGGCGAACGCGACGAGGGCGGACGGGCCAATGAATGGCGCCTCATGCGATTCGAGATCACCCGCGCGCACATCGAAGAAGACGCCGGCAAATCGGTTCACGACGTCGGCGATCCCAGCAAGTCTTATGTCAACCTGAACCGCGCCGGCACGCCGCTGCTCGAAATCGTCAGCGAGCCGGATTTCCGTTCGAGCTGGGAGGCTTACGATTACGTCAACTTCCTGCGCCGCACTCTGCAATATATCGACGTGTGCGACGGCAACATGGAAGAAGGCAATTTGCGCTGCGACGCGAATGTATCGGTCCGCCACGCGGGCGAGACGAAGCTGGGCGTCAAGGCAGAGATCAAAAACGTCAACTCTCTGAGGTTCCTGCAAAAGGCCATCGAATACGAGATCGACCGCCAGATTACGGTCCTGGAGACCGGCGGGAAAATCGTCCAGGAGACCCGATTGTGGAACGAGAAGGAAGGCAAGACCTACTCGATGCGTTCGAAGGAAGACGCGCCCGATTATCGCTACTTCCCCGAACCCGACCTGCCGCCGCTCGAAGTCAGCCAAGAGTGGGTCGAACGGTTGCGCGACGAACTGCCAGAACTGCCCGAAGCGCGCCGCCAGCGCTTCATGCGCGATTACGACCTGAACCCCGACGAATCGTTCACGCTGACGAGCGACCGCAAACTGGCCGATTACTTCGAGACCGCGGCCAGGGCCTCGAATAACACGCGCGCAGCCGCGAACTGGATACTCTCCGAGTTGCTGCGCGAGTTGAAGAACGCCGACGTGGACATTACCGGCTGCAAGATCAAGCCCGAAGACCTGGGCGCGATGATCCGTCTGATCGACGACAAGACGATCTCGGGCAAGATCGGGAAAGACGTCTTCGCCGAGATGTTCGCGACCGGCAGGGCGCCGGCGGAGATCGTTAAAGAAAAGGGCCTCACGCAGATCACCGACACTTCAGCGATTGAAAAGATCGTCGACGAAGTGATCGCGGCCAACCCGAAACAGGTCGAAAATTATCGCGGCGGCAAGACCGCGTTGATGGGCTTTTTCGTCGGCCAGGTTCTCAGGGCCTCCGGCGGCAAAGCCAATCCGCAAGCAGTCAATGAAATTCTTAAGGCGAAACTCGACGCCTAAGCTCTAACATAACCTAATAGTCGATAAATTATATCTATGAAAATCACTAACATTGTTATTGTGTTGCTGCTGGCCGCGCTGACGGCCTCCTGCTCAAAGAGCGGCGGCGTGGCGGTGATAGACACCGATTACGGTCAGATCAAACTAAAGCTGGACAGCGAAGCCGCGCCGAAACATGTCGAAAATTTCAAGAAGCTGGCGCGCGAAGGTTTTTATGACGGGCTGGCTTTTCATCGCGCCGTGCCGAATTTACTGATTCAAGGCGGCGATCCGAACACGCGTGGCGATGACCGGAACAGTTGGGGAGCGGGCGCGCAGGGACAGCCGACCGTGCCCGCCGAGTTCAGTGATAAGTCGTTCAAGCGCGGAACGCTGGGCGCGGCCCGGCGCGGCGATGACGTCAACAGCGCGACCAGTCAATTCTTCATCTGCCTGCGTGACTTCCCGCAGTGGAACGGGCAATATAGCGTCTTCGGCGAGGTGATCGAAGGCATTGACGTGGTAGACAAGATCGCCAGCCTGCCAACTGATCCCAGTCAACGGCTTATGAATAAAGCCGTGATAAAAAAGGTCAGCATTCAAGATTGACCAGCCTGATTTGGAAGATATTTTCCTGTCCCCCATTTTCACGTTCCTGATTTTGCCAACGGGGAAAATGCGGGACAGGAAAAATGAGCCAGAACCGAGAAATTTACCGCCGAATTTCCCGCCAGTATTTCTCTAGTTTCGTCGAACACCCGTGTCGTTTAATTCGTAAAACGTCGCGTCGAGTACAAGACCATGAATATATTCGAGTCGATAAAACTTGCCCTTGACGCAATTTGGGCGCACAAGCTGCGTTCGTTTCTGACCCTGCTCGGCGTGATCTTCGGCGTGGCGACAGTGATCGTGGTAGTGTCGCTGATCGAAGGGTTCAATAAATACGTCGACGAGAAGATCGCCAACATCGGGACCAACGCGTTCAGCGTGCAGAAATTTTCGATCGAGGATTTTTCGAGCCTCGACAATTACGAGCAGGCGCGGCGGCGCAACAAGGACGTGACGATGGACGACCTGGGCGCGCTGCGGGCCACCCGCGGCGGCGCGATCAAGGACGTGGGCGGGCAGGAGGAGACTCAGTGCGAGTTGAAATACGGAACGCAGACTCTCATGGGCGTCAGTTTGCAGGCGATCACGGCCAACGTGATCGAGATTCAAAACAAGGACATCGCCGAAGGACGCCCGTTCACGCAGGCGGAGGAGATGAGCGACCGGACGGTCTGTTTCATCGGGTCGGACGTGGCCGACAGGTTCTTCCCCACTCGTTCGCCCGTCGGACAGAAGATCAAGATCGACGGGAGGCCTTTTGAAGTCATAGGCGTGGCGAAATCACTGGGCACGGTTTTCGGCGTGTCGCGCGATAAATTCGTCTCGATCCCGCTGACGACGTTCATGAACATTTACGGCAACCGCCGCTCGATCCAACTCCTCGTCACGTCGCACAGCGAAGCGGCGTATCAGGACGCGATTGACGAGGCGCGAGTCGTCATTCGCACGCGCCGCAAATTGAAGCCCGAAGAGAAAGACAATTTCGGAGTCATCACGCCGAGCGCCGTCAACAACCTGCGCGAAAGAATCTTCGGCACGATCCAGACCATGGCGATCGGCGTGACCTCGATCGCCCTGGTCGTCGGCGGCATCGTGATCATGAACATCATGCTGGTCAGCGTGACCGAGCGGACTAAAGAGATCGGCATACGCAAAAGTCTGGGGGCGCGTCGCACGGACATCCTGAAACAGTTCCTGGCCGAATCGATCGCGCTGGCGCTGTCGGGCGGCGCAATCGGCGTAAGCGTCGCATACGCCTTGAGTAAACTGGTCGCGGCCTTAACGCCGATTCCGACCGCGCTGCCGTTGATCGCCGTCGCGGTGGCCTTGTTAGTTTCAGGGAGCGTTGGGTTGGTCGCGGGCGTTTACCCGGCGTGGCGCGCTGCGAACCTCGACCCGATTGCGGCGATGAGGTCAGATTGAGGAGACATTAGATCAGTTTGCGACTGCGTATACGTCATAACCGCGCCATTTATGAGAGAGCCAATCACGATCAAAAAGAAAGCCCCCTTCGCATTCGCGCTCGAAGAACTCGACGCGCTTTCGCCGACGATCAAACCTATGTTCGGCGGCTTCGTCGTTTACGCCGGCGAGAAGATGATCCTGTTTCTTTACGACCGGGAAAAGTGGCCGGATTTCAGGGGCGTCTCGTTGGCCACCACGCCTGAGCATTATCGCGGCCTCGCGCGGGAATTTTCTTCAACGCCCGAGGCCGAGCCTCAGAAGATCGGCGAACGCCCCTGGCTGCTTATCCCGGCGGGCGCGGTGGATTTTGAAGAGCAGGTGTTGAAGGCGTGTGAGATGATCTTGAACGGCGATCCGAGAATCGGAAGAGCGCCGGAAGAGAAAAAGCTCAAGCCGGCGAAGAAAGAAACGAGCAGGAAGAAGATATGACCCGCAATGATTTCCGTGAAAACATCCTGATGGCGTTCGACACGCTCTGGCAGAACAAGCTCCGTTCGTTCCTGACCATTCTCGGCGTGGTGGTGGGGACGATGACTGTGATCGTGATCGCCGCGTTCGTGTCGGGCATCAACACCGGTGTGTCTAAAGAGATCGAATCCTACGGTACGAGTTCGATCTACGTCTTCAAGTTCGAGCCGGGATTCAACTTCAACCCTTCCGCCGAAGAGCGGATGCGGAAGCCTATCAGTTACGAAGATGCGCTGGCGATCGCCGCCGAATGCCCTTCGGTGCTCGAGGCGACGGCCTTCATGACGCCGGTAGATTTTATGCAGGGGCCGATGGCCGATCGCGTGAAGATTCGGTATCAGGACACCGAGATGATCAACGCCACGGTGCAGGGCGTAATGCCGTCTTTCTTCAGGATGGGCACGTCGGAAGTGACCGAGGGGCGCTTCTTTTACGACGGCGAGAACGCCACGCGGGCCGACGTGTGCGTCATCGGCGTCGACGTCGCCAATACGCTCTTCCCGAACCTCAACGCGCTCGACCGCGAAATCTCGATCAAAGGCCGCAACTACCGCGTGATCGGGGTGCTCAAAAAACGCGAGCTATTCCTCTCGCCGTCGGACGATCCGGGGAATGAAAACAAAGCGGTCTACCTGCCTTACGAGACGATCCGGAAGATCTATCCGAACGTCAAAGAGAATTTCGTGGTGGCGATGGCCGCGCCGGGCAAGATCGAGCAGGCCGTTGACGAGATACGCCAGGTGTTACGCAAACGGCGCAAGGTCGCTTACAGCCAGCCGGACAACTTCGGCATCCAAACGTCGAAAGGCATCATCGAGCAATTCAGCGCGATCACCAGCGGGATCTTCATGCTGATGGTCGCCATTTCGAGCGTCGGGTTGCTGATCGGCGGGATCGGCGTGATGAACATCATGCTCGTCTCGGTCACCGAGCGGACGAAAGAGATCGGCGTGCGGAAGGCCATCGGCGCGCGCCGCCGCGACATCGTATTGCAGTTCCTCGTCGAAGCCGCGACGCTGACCGGGTCGGGCGGACTGATCGGAATTCTGTTCGGATGGGTCACGGCCGAGATCGTCAAGATGGTCATGCCGACCTTCGTGCCGCTGTGGGCGCCGATAGTCGGCTTCGTCGTCTCGGTGGGATTGGGCGTCGGCTTCGGCCTGTGGCCCGCGTGGAAGGCCGCGCGACTCGACCCGATCGAAGCCCTGCGCTACGAATAGCGCGAGGCGACATGCCCGAACCGATAGGCTATAATTATCGACCGCAATCCAATCAAAACAGACGCCCGTAATTCGGCGCCGCGCGCGCAGGGGCGTTCTGAAAAGGAATCGAAGATGAGAAGAATAGTCTTGACCACTCTGGCGCTGCTGATCGCGTCGAGTCTTGGCGCCGCCGCGCAGGAATCCCAACCGCAGCCCTCAAACAAACCGGCGCAGCAGCCTAAACAGTCCGAGGCGCAACCGCAGCAACCGCAAAAGCCGAAGCCGATCGTGATCGACCGCAGGAAATTGTCGCTGGCCGACCGCCCCAATCTCTCGCTCGCCGACGTCAACACTGACATAGGCGTCGACAGGCGGGTGATCGTGATGATGGCCGCGCTCAACGTCGCGGGTTACGATTACGAGTCGAGCAATCGCCAGCTTTCCGCGCTGCGTCGGCACATCCGCGAAGATTTGAACGGCGCCGATCCGGGTCTGGTCCAACGTCTTCGCGCCTATTTTCAGAAGCATCGCAAGGGCGAGAACGACGTCACGGCGGTCGCGCCTTATCTGAGCCTCGCCCTCAGTTTGAACGAACCACCCGCCTTCACGATTGACGCGCCGGCCGACCGCCTGCCCGAGGAAGTGCGCGAGATCGCCGATTTCGCGCTGCTACTCGATGAGTTTTACCGAAGCACGGGGTTTTCGAAGTTGATGCCGAAATACGTCGAGGCTTATGTGAAGGTCGCGCAAACTTACGTCGCGCCCGTCGGCCTGGCACTCGGAACGGCGCTCTCTTACCTGCACACCGAGCCGGTTCTGGAACTGCCCCCGCTTTATACGCCGCGCAAAAATTCGGAGAAGCCTCCCAAGGCCGATGACAAGAAGGGCGACAAAAAGGGCGATAAAAAAGACGTCGATACGAAAACGGTTCAGGACGCGGCGCTCGCCCCTCCCAATCGCGTCCGACAGTTCATCATCATCCCCGACTTGCTCAACGCCACGGGCGCCGCCAATCTGCGCGTGGTGAGGGACGTCTACTTCCTGCTGCTCGGTCCGGGCGTCGAACCGAACGTCGAGGCGATGAGGCGCGCGTTTCTGACCTTTGTGATTGACCCGCTGACCGAACGCCAGATAAAAGAGGTGGCGGCGATCCGCTCCCCGCTGAAGAAGCTGATGGAGTCGCGCGGCGACCACCTGGATAAGGAGTACGCCGCGCGCAGCGCGTATTTCCTGATCACCGATTCGCTGGTGCGCGCGACCGACGCGCGAATGGACGCGCTGGGCCTGGCCGCGCGCCGTAAATCGTCGGAAGACGACGCGCTTTACGATTTGAGCCTTGGTTACGATCGCGGAGCGGTGCTGGTCTACCACTTCTACGACCAGATGAAGGCCTATGAGTCCGTCGGCGTCAACGTCCGCGATTACCTCGCGGCGATGCTCGGCAACATCGATTTCGAGCGCGAATCGAAGCGGTTGGATGAATACGCGCAGCGGCTGACTCGAGTCAAACAGTTGCGCGCTGAGGCGGCACTCGCTCCCATCCCTCCGCCGACAATCTCGAACGCGGACGAAAAGCTTGTGGCGCAAATTATAGACGCCGACCAGATGATCAAGGCGCGCAGATACGACGAGGCCAAAACGACGCTAGAATCGGCGCTGAAGGATCAGCCCGATAACGCGCGCGCGCTTTATGGAATGGCCGAAGTCACCAGTAAAAAGGCGACCACGCTGGAAGACGCTGACCGAGTCGAGGAGGCTCTGTTCGCCGCAGTCGAATATTATCGCCTGGCGGCGAAGAACGCTTCGCCCGAGACCGAGAAATGGCTGATGCAGCGCAGTTACGTCGCGGCGGCTAAGATTCTCGATTTTATCGCGGAGTCCAACCCCGGGCTGGCCGAAAAGCTTTCAACTGACGCGGTCGCCGCATACGAATTAGCGATCAAATTGGGCAAGGTCGAAGGCGGGGCTTACGAAGAGGCCGAGCAGGCTCTTAAAGTACGTGGGCAGAAACAGAAACCGTAAAGCCTTTGGGCAGTGTTTACATCAGTGTAGGGGTTAATGGAACGCGGATGACGCGGATACAACGGATCATCGCGGATAAGAACTAAAAAGATCGGCGATAATCCGTTGTATCCGCGTCATCCGCGTTCCATTGAAAGAGTGTTTATTGCGGATCTTTGGAGCATTTCGCTAACGGCGCCGAAAACGAACTTGCCTTTGACTCCTCAGCCGCCCGAGGCGTGGCCGAGTCCGTTCTTAGAATCTCCATCTCGACCTCCCCTGCTGTGGCTTCGGCGGGTTGATCTTCACATTTCGAGACGCCCAGGTTATTTTTTTCGGCGTTGGATTTTTCGACGACCCAAATGGCGCTTTTGACGCCAGTTTCATCTTTGATCCAGGTGACCCGCCCTTTCTGATTGACCTCTCGATTCTCACAATCTCTTTTCCGAAGCGCAAACACGGCTTCGATCGAGCGGACGGGCGCGGGGACGTTTATCCTGGCTGGGAAAAGCTTTATCAAGCAGCGTGGAATGACAGGGACCATCTTCGCTTCGAGCGTCTGCGCCGGCGGCAGTTCAATCACACTGAACTCATCCAAACGCGCGATGGCCACCATACTGGTAAAAGCCGCCGAATCGGCGACGCTCCTCTTCTCGGGCCTGTTGACGCGTTTGGCGGGCGCGGATTTCTTCTGGCAGGGCTTCGGTTTGGTGGCCGATTTGTTGACTTCTTCGAGTGGCTGGACGTTTATCGGCCCGAACCACAAATCCGCGGCCATGTCCCTCGTGAAATCTCGAATCCCTTCGTCGGCTTCAAACCAGCCATCGCTCAGATTGACGGCCAGGTAATTGGCATGATCGAACTTGTCACGCAACTGGGCCGGGAGGACGAACCTGAATGACCTGGCCGAATATAGCGCGTGCCGGGTGATGCTTTTGATCGAGAACGGCCTAATCAGATGGGCTGTGGCGACCAATGCCAGAATGAGGAATACTCGCAGAATAGCTTTGCCAGCCATATTGAACTCCATCGTTTTGAATGCCGCGTTGGACCTCGAAATTGCGGCAGTCGACCCCTTCCCCAAAGCTTTCGAGTCATCACGAATCGTTTGAGAATATCACTACAACAGCAGATACGGCTCTGGCATTTCAACAGACGCAGTTTATATCGATTTCTCCAAAATGACCCTGTTTTTTTTATGTTTCAACTGGTAAGTGAGCGGAAAAGCGAAAAGGTTTCAACGGGTGATCAAATTTTTTTGAAAGCCTTCTAAAATCACGCGAGACCGCTACCCCCGCCAGCAGCGCCTGCGGCGCAGCCGATTGATTAGACAGCTACAGCCGTTTGCGGCGGCGCCCCAATGTTGCGCTTCGACTTGGCGCCCATTATCGCGCAGCGCAGCCAGTCAGTTGTTAATCAGGTGTAAATAGGTTGTAAAAATTGACTTGCGCCGAGCCGAAATCTATAGTGACGCCCACCGAAAGCCTTTCGGCTTCCGCAAATTTTGTCGGCGATAATTGATCAACTTACCGGAGGTATCACCTTGAAGCGCCTTATCTCCATTCTTGCGCTCGCATTTCTGTTTTCGGTCCTCCAACCCAGCCTGCGCCCCTGTTCAGCGTCCGCGGGTAAAGAAACCTGGATGAGCGTTCGATCGAAGCACTTCCTGCTCGTCGGCAACGCGAGCGAGAAGGACATCCGCAAGGTGGGGGTGCGGTTGGAGCAGTTCCGGGACGTCTTTTCACGCATCTTCACCAGATCGAAAGCCAACTCGGCGATTCCGATCACTGTCATCGTCTTTAAGAACGACGGGGCTTTCAAACCCTACAAACCGCTCTACGAGGGTAAGCCCGCCGCTGTCTCGGGTTATTTTCAACCCGGCGAGGACGTCAACTACATCGCGCTGACCTCGGAGTTTCGCGAGACCAACCCCTACGCGGTGATCTTTCATGAATACGTCCACGCGCTGACCAGCGACAATTCGCGCCCGCTGCCGCCATGGCTGAACGAAGGCATCGCGGAGTATTACAGCTCGTTCGAGGTCGAAAGCGACGAGAAGAAAGTCATGTTGGGAAAGGCGATCGCCAATCACGTCTTTTACCTGCGCGAACAGAAGTTACTTCCGCTACAGCGCCTCTTCGCAGTCGATCACGGCTCGCCGGAATACAACGAACGCGAGCGCAAAGGCGTCTTCTACGCCCAATCGTGGGCGCTGGTCCATTACCTGTTGTTGGGCAATGAGAGCAAAAGGCAGCCGCAGCTCCTCCGCTTCGTTAACGCGCTGGCCGCCGACGCCCCTATCGATGACAGCTTCAAACAGATATTCCAGACCGAGTACGCGACGCTCGAGAAGGAGTTGAAGGATTACATCGGGCGCAATTCCTATCCCTACCAGACCTTGACCTTCAATGAAAAACTGTCCTTCGACGCCGACATGCAAACAGCCCCTCTGACCGAGGCCGAAACGCAGTATTACCTGGGCGACATGTTGTGCAGGATTCAGCGCCGCGACGAGGGCGAGGAGTATCTTAAACGCGCCGTCGCGCTCGACCCTAAACTGGCGCCGGCGCGCGCCTCGATGGGAATAAGCAGTCTGCGGCGGAACCAGTTCGCCGAGGCGCGCCAACACCTGGAGCAGGCGGTCGCAGCGAATTCGCAGAATCACCTCGCGCATTACTATTACGCCTACACGCTCTACCGCGAAATTTTCAGCGAAGGACAGTTGGTTACCAGTCTGCCGGAGGACAGAGTGAAGATGATGAAAGCGGCGCTGGACAGCGCGATACAACTCGCGCCTGAATTCCCGGAGACGTACAACTTGCTGGGATTCATATACCTGGCGACGGATGAAAATCTCGGCGCGGGCGTGAACGCTGTCAAGAAGGCGATAGCCATCGCCCCGGGGCGCGAAGATTACGCGATGACGCTGGCGCAACTCTATTTGCGGCAGGAGAAGTTCGCCGAAGCGCGGCAGGCTTTGGAGCCGCTCGCGCGCGGCGCGGAACGCCCCGATATCCGTTCGCGGGCAGAATCCCTGCTCGAAACCATCGCCCGGATCGAACAGTTCAAGGCGCAGGGTAACACTGTGACCTTCGCCCAAACGGCTACCGAGAGAAGCGGCGAGACCGCTACGCCCCCGCCTCCGCCCCCTGCGCTGCGCCGCCGCTTCGAGGGAGAGAAAGTGGAGGGATTGCTCATGCGGGTTGATTGCGACAAGGGAATGACGCTGACGATCAAATCAGGCGACAAAACGGTCAAACTCAATACAAGCTCCCCGGAGCGCGTCAAGTTCATCTCCTACATTCCGGGCGGCGCGGGCGAAATCACCTGTGGCCCGATCAATCCGGCCAAACAGGTGGTCGTCACATATCGGTCTTCGACCGATGCGAAGTCGGCGTTCATTGGCGAACCGATCGCCGTGGAGTTCATAAAGGGCGCCGAGAAATGAGGGTCATGAAGCGGCGCCGGCGTAAATCTCAATGTCGCCCTTTCGTTCCACACGCAATTTCCCTTCGGCCACGGCCAGGTCGAGGTTGGCCACGGCTTCCGATACGGCCAGAAACCGGTTGATGTCTTTCGCGTCGGGAAACACCAGCTTCGACATCTCCCACGCCGTAACGCCCTGCTTCGGAACCAGGCTGACTACTTTCGCCAATCTTCCGTGAATGTGGCGGACGAGGCGGTGGAAATGCTCCTCGTAATCGGTCACGTCGTCGCCGTGCGAAGTCTTGATCAGCGTCGGCGCGAGCGCCCGGATACGGGCCAGTGAAACCAGATATTCTCCCAGTGAAGGAAAACGGCGGTTAGGATTTATCGGGTCGCGGTTCAAGACGGGGTTCGGGGTGATGTTTTTCAGGATCGTGTCGCCGGAGAGCAGCAACCGCGCGCCCTCTCGCAACAGACATGAACTGCCGGGCGTGTGGCCGGGCGTGTGGATCACCCGCAGCGCCCCCGAAGCGAATACGAACTCCTGTTCGTCGCGGTAAGCTTCGACGTCTTCGACGGCGTCGGCGAGGCTGTGTATCAATTGATAGCGCGCCGCCATCTTCTCCAACTCCTCGCCCGGCGCGCCCGCGCGTTTGATCAGTTCCGGATCGACCCACGTAGGGCGTTGATCAGAGATGTTCTGAAACTCCCATTCGTGAACGTAAACGCGCGCGCCCGATTCGCGCTGCAAGGTCCCAGCCAGGCCGCAATGGTCTTCGTGCGTGTGGGTGAGAACTATGCGCTTGACGTCTTCGGTTCTGAACCCGAGTTCTCGCAACTGTTCGCGCAACGCGGCGGCGGCCGGATCGGTCTTCGGCCCGGTGTCGACGAGGGTGATCGGGTCGTCGACGACCAGGTAGATGTTGATCGGGCCGACCGGGAAGGGCGTAGGAATGACGAGTTTCTCAATTCGCATAACGAAAAATAACTTGCGGAGGCTGGTAAAACCAAACCTTGACACTCCCAATCGCGTCAGGCAGTATGCCGCGCGATGGCGGTCTATCTTTCTACATTGCGCCATCGCGCAACGCAATCATAAAGTTTCGATGAAAAATGAGAATCGCGTCGAGCGGGTAGGGCAAACTGGCAGTTTGCCCTGACTCCCTCGATACGGCCTTTCGGGAAAACCTGGCAAACTGCCAGGTTGCTCTACGCTGTTCAGAGGAGCCTTCATGTCGCGTCACGACGCCCTGAAACAATGAAAATCAAGCGGCGCGCCCGCGTCCTCGCGGGCAGGC
>DATCXQ010000318.1:0-15747 GCA_036565725.1 Blastocatellia bacterium | reverse complement strand
GCCGACGCGCCCTTCATTTCAATCAAAGCAAGCGCGGCGCAAAACGACGGCGAATCGAGTTGGGAAGAGAAGTTTCGCGCCATCCCCAAAGCGGACAGCATTAAAGAGCGCATGCGCACGCTATCGGCCGAGCCGCACCACGTCGGCTCAGCGGCGGACAAGCGCAACGCCGAGTGGATACGAGACCAGATGAGGTCGTGGGGACTCGAGGCCACGATCGAAGAGTTCGACGTGCTGTTCCCGACGCCGAAAGAACGCGTACTCGAATTGACCGGGCCGGAAAAATATCAGGCCAGGTTGAAAGAGCCCGCCATCCCTGAAGACCCCGATTCGGGCGATGAGAATCAACTGCCGACGTACAACGCCTACTCGGGCGACGGCGACGTGACCGCGCAACTGGTCTACGTCAATTACGGCGTGCCCGCCGATTACGAGCAGTTGGCGAAGATGGGCGTCGACGTGAAGGGCAAGGTCGTCATCGCGCGTTACGGCGCAAGCTGGCGCGGGATCAAACCGAAGGTTGCGTACGAACACGGCGCGGTCGGCTGCGTCATCTACTCCGATCCGAAGGAGGACGGTTATTACCAGGGAGATGTCTATCCGAAAGGCCCTTACCGTAACGAACACGGCGCGCAACGCGGCAGCGTAATGGACATGCCGATCCATCCCGGCGACCCATTGACCCCGGGGTGGGGAGCGACGAAGAACGCGCGCCGCCTGTCGCGCGATGAAGCGAAGACGTTGATGAAGATCCCCGTGCTGCCGATCTCATACGGCGACGCGCTGCCGCTGCTCAAATCTCTCGGCGGACAGGTCGTCCCCGAAAGCTGGCGCGGCGCGCTGCCGATCACCTATCACGTCGGCCCCGGCCCCGCGACCGTTCGTTTGAAAGTCGTCTCCGATTGGAACATCCGTACGATTTATAACGTCGTCGCGCGCATCACAGGCCGCGATTACCCCGACGAATGGATCATTCGCGGCAACCATCACGACGCATGGGTCAACGGCGCCGACGATCCGGTCAGCGGAATGGCGGTGTTGATGGAAGAAGCGCGCGCGTTCGGTGAATTGCTCAAACAAGGCTGGCGGCCGCGACGCACGATCATCTTTTGCGCCTGGGACGGCGAAGAGCCCGGCTTGTTAGGCTCGACCGAATGGGCGGAACAACATGCCGAGGAGTTGAAGCGGAAGGCGGTCGTCTACATCAATACGGACAGCACCGGAAAAGGCTGGTTTAACGCGTCGGGTTCGCATACGCTCGAAAGGTTCGTCAACGACGTCGCGCGCTACGTCAACGACCCCAAAGGCGAAGGCTCAGTTCTCGACGCGGCGCGCTCACGCAGAATCGAACAGGGGCGAGACGACCGCGAGAGGCGCGACATGCGGATCGGGGCGCTCGGTTCGGGGTCGGATTACACGGCCTTCCTCGATCACCTCGGCATAGCTTCGCTCAATCTGGGTTTCGGGGGCGGGGACGGGGGCGGAATCTACCATTCCATTTATGACTCATTCGCCTGGTACACGCGGTTTTCAGACACGACGTTTGAATACAGCCGCGCGCTGGCGCAGGCGGCGGGCGTGGCGATGATGCGCCTGGCCGACGCGCGCATCCTGCCTTTCGAGTTCACGAACTTCGCCGATACGGTCGGCGGCTACGTCGACGATATCGCGAAACTGCCCAGGCAGCCCGCGCAGGAAGTAGATGTTGCGCCGCTGCGCAAATCCACCGCCCGCCTCAAAAAGGCCGCCGATGAATACGACCGCGCGCTAAGCTCCGTCGCGAACACCGGCAATCTTCCGGCTGACGTGAAGGCGCTAAATGCCCTGCTCTATCAATCCGAGCGGGCGCTTTTGTCGGAAGCAGGACTGCCAAGGCGCGAATGGTTCAAACACCAGATCTACGCCCCGGGCTTTTACACCGGCTACGGAGTGAAGACGCTACCCGGCGCGCGCGAGGCGATCGAACAGAAGAACTGGGCCGAAGCCGCCGAACAGGTCAAAGTCATCAGCCGGACTCTCGACGCGATGTCTTCGCAGATCGAAACCGCGGCGCGCAAACTGCGAGGACAATAAAAGCTACAAATCACTTCAGGAGCCGGCTGAAGGTCAATTGCCGGCTCCTTCTGTCATTGCCTCCCGGACGTCAGCCTGACGAGATTTACTCTGACCGGTTCCTTCTCGTTTTTAGCTTGGAAATTGAACCGGGTCGTCTTCAGCACGTCGCGTCCCTCTAAGGTGAAGTCGGATGTCACTGGTCCGATATGATCGTCCAGGCTATAAAACCTGTTTTCGCTACGACTGTAGAAGTAAGTGGCATGACGCCATGGTTGGTGGCCTCCTGAACTATCAGCATTGAAAACAAAAAACAGGCTATTCGATGTCCACTCGGCGTGATTCACTCCCATCCCATGCTCCCCATCGTAGGAGGCAAAGCTCTTCCACCTTAACGTCTTGCCAGAGGCGCTGCGAATTTCTATACGGCTTTCCGTTCCCTCGTATCCATTCTTGCCAACAGGGATAATTACTGCCCGCAGAGACTTGTCGGGCGATGAATGTAGCGTGGTTTGCGCATCCGGCAAATGAAGGCTCGCCAGGAAGCAAAACGACAGATAATAAGCTGTCATGTCAACGCCTCAATCTTTCTCTGAAGGAACCAGCAGAACCAGCCCTTGTACCTCTCCTGCAACTCTTTTTTCATCCAATCCTTTCCGGTCACGACCCCACGACAGTTCCGGCTTCCGCATTTGCATTCCATTTCATAGTCCAGGTCGTCCGCCGTCGCCCAGTCATGAGTGAGTTCTTCTCCCGGCGCGATATCCCTCATTGCAACGAAAACGATCTGCCCCTGAATTGCAATGTTGGGGTCGCAGGAATGATTTGTATAAAGCATGGAGCCTTCTCTTTGCGCCTGCTCTACTGGCGCAATGAAAAGGTCTTCAGATATCTGGATCTCGGCCGATCCGAGGCTTCGCTCGAATGTAGCCCACTCCTGCCTGGTGAGAATGTGGCCTCCCTTGACGGCGACAATCTCTCCCGCCGAAATCGCCTCTTTCGCAAACAGTCCTTTGCCATGAATCGGACTGTCCTTCACTTCCGTCTTTGGAGAACGATAGGTCAAATCTTTCATATTACTTTTTCTGGCGCTGACGGATTTTGTGGCGTCAGCCCCGGAGGGGCGAAATGTTTATAGTTATGAGGAAATAGTTCGTCCAAGCTCCGTCAGGAGCGACATCTGCCAGCGGCGGATGCCGCCCCGCTGGGACTAAAAACTCAACTCGCCCACTTTGCTCTTGATCAATACCCACATTTTTGCGCGAAATGGATCTTCACATTCTCAGCCTGCGGAGCAGGCGGCAGAATACAGCCTGGGGTGGAGCGCGGTAGCGCGGAACCCCAGGAACATGGCGTAAACACACATCAAGCCCGCGAAGCGGGCGGCAGCTTTTTGTTTTTCACCATTTCATCATCATCGAGACTGTGCCAATGGCTGCCGCCCGCTTCGCGGGCTTGTGCGATAAATCCTGATCGTACCTGGGGTTGCGCTGCGCTCCACCCCAGGCTCTACTCTGACGCCCGCGTTCGCGGGCTAAGATACACAGCATACGCGCTTTGTCTAAAAATGTGGGTATTGACAAGGCCCATTTACTGCCGCCCCTGCCCCCAGCGAAGCAGCGCCTCGGCGAGCGGCTCGGGCGATTCAAGGCCGATCAAATGTCCCGCGGCGGGAATTCTCACGACCTCCGCGTTCGCGATCTTCTCGCGGAAGATGTCTGCGTAGATCGGCGCCACGAGCCGATCCTGCTCGCCCCAAACGACCAGCGTCGGCGCTTCGATCCGCCAGAGTCTTCGCTCCAAGCCGTTCTCGGGAACCGGGAAGAGGAATTTCGCCACGGTTCGGAAGCCGCGCGACATCGCAAGCAGTATCTCGACCTGCTCCTGGGTGCGGTCGTCTTTATCGTTGAATAGCATGGTCAGCATCATCATCCGCTGCGCCGCGAAGCACGACTGGTCGTGAAAGAGATACGGGATAAGTTCGCCCGGCAACATTCCGAAAATGTCAATGACCGGCGCCTCGTCGCGCCACAATCCGACCGGCGCGAGCAACGCCAATCGCCCGATCTCTTTCGGCCGCAGCGCGGCCATCTCGGCGGCCATCCACCCTCCGAACGATTCGCCGACGACGTAAGGCCGTTCGAGGCCCAGCGCCTCGATCAAGTCGAAGCCGTGCATGAACAGATCGAATTGATCTTCCAGACATTCCAAGCCTGTTGACGCGCCGAAGCCTGGCGCCAGCGGAGCGTAGACGTGATACTTACTTGAAAGCAGCGGCAAGACGCCTTCCCAGGCCACAATGCCGCCGGCGCCGTGCAGGAACAACAGCGGCGCGCCTTCCCCCGCTTCGAGAACTTCGATGGCCGGACGGCCGTCTCCTAAATTGAGCGTTCTGGATTGCGGCGTAGTCATAGCGTCTCCTCCATTGGACGTTCGGCGCGCGATTGAACTGCGGCGTTGTGGCCGCCAGGCTTCTCGCGCTTATCTTCGGGCAAAGCTTTAGGCCACCAGCGGTCTTCCCATTCGCTCCAGATCGGCCGCAGGTGTGGCAGAACCTTAGTGGCGAACAGGTAAGTCGAACGGTTCGTCAATTCCATCGGCGCCGAGCCGATGTGCATTCCCAGACCGAGATGACCGCAGCGCAGGCTCCGCGCCAACTCTTCACACCTCTGGCGCACGGTCGCAGGCGAACCAGCGATGATGTAACCGCCCTCGACAAGTTCCTTCCAGCTTTTGTTCGTGCCTAGATTCATCGAGGTGTTGCCCGCCTGCGCGACAATGCCCGCGCGGATCGAAGCCTCCGTCATGTACCCGGGCGGCGCGGTCATCCCCGGATAAAGGTGCAGGCATCGGTTGAAGAAGTAATCGACGTGCGGCCACCATTCGCGCTCGCAGGCCTCGTCGGTGTCGCTGACGCAGACCTGCTGGAAGAAAGTGCAACTGTAAGGGTTCGGTTCCTTGCCGAGCGCCGCCATTCGCTCCCAGTAACCGTCGAGCATCTTCTGCGCGCGCTTGTAACCGCTGAAGGATAGATTGGCGTAGTTGTAGCCGCGCTCGGCGCAGAAGTCCCAGGTCTCGATCGAGCTGAGCCCCGGAACCCAGATCGGCGGATGCGGCTTCTGGATCGGCTGCGGCCAGACGTTGACGTAACGCAGCTTGGTGTATTTGCCGTTCCAGGCGAAGGGCTCGCGCTCCCGCCAGGCCTTGATGATCAGGTCGTGCGCCTCTTGGTACTTGTCGCGGATCGTCACCGGGTTTTGCCCGTAGCAGTAATTGGTATCCATCGGCGTGCCGACAGGGAAGCCGGCGATCAGGCGCCCTCCGGAGATCACGTCGAGCATGGCGAACTCTTCGGCGACGCGTGTCGGCGGATTGTAGAGCGCGATCGAATTGCCGAGCACCAGGATCATCGCCTTCGACGTTCGACGCGCGAGCGCCGCCGCCATCAGGTTCGGCGACGGCATCATCCCGTAGCCGTTCTGGTGATGCTCGTTAACGCCCACGGCGTCGAAACCCATCTGGTCCGCGTATTCGAGCATGTCGAGGTATTCGTTGTAGAGCGTGTGGCCGCGCTCGGGGTCGTAGAGCGCGTTAGGCAGATCGACCCAGACGCCGTGATACCGTTCGCGGAAGTCGTCCGGCAGCCAGCGGTACGGCATTAGGTGGAACCAGTTGAACTTCATTGGCAAGCTCCTTTGACGCGCCGCCGCTGAATGAATGAAGGAAGCGGCGGGGTTGTTGATTTACCGATGACGTGATGATTGATTAGCGGCGCAAATTATCTTCTCGCGGATGTTCAAAGGCAATGGCGTGATGGTTATAATCCCGGTAATGTCCGCAACCCGGAAGCGCTATAAACAGAAAGACATCCACGAAGTCACACGAAGATTCACGAAGGTTGATCGAAACCTTCGTGAATCTTCGTGTGACTTCGTGGATAATCTTATGAGGGGATCACAATGAAACACTCGATGCACAACTGGATGAGACCTGAACCGATTGAAACAACGCTTGAACGTCTTCATCGGTTCGGCTACGACGGCATTGAAATCAGCGGCGAGCCTGCGCGTCACAACACCGACGAGGTCCGGGCGCTGATGGAAAAATACGAGATCGAATGCTGGGGCGGGGTGACGATGATGTTCGAAGGGCGCGATTTGATTCATCCCGATGAATACGTCCGCGCAGGCACGATCGCGTATATGAAAGATTGCGTCAGGATGACCGAGGCGCTCGGCGGTCGGATGTTCTGCATCGTGCCCACGACTGTCGGCAAAACGAGGCCGATGGCGTCGCCTGCTGAAGAGTGGCGGTGGGCGGTCGAAGGTTTGAAGGAGGTCGCGGCCTTCGCCTCCGACCGCGGCGTCAGGCCGGGCGTCGAGCCGCTCAACCGCTTCGAGACCTATTTCATCAATTGTCACGATCAGGCGCTTCGATTAGCCGAAGAAGTGGGCGAGGGCATGGGCGTCGTGCTCGACGCGTTCCACATCAACATCGAAGAGGTCGATCCGATGCAGGCGATCCGAAACGTCGGCGATAAGCTGATCGACTTCCACGTCGCCGACAACAATCGCAAACCTGCTGGTCATGGCAAATACGACTGGGGCGAAGTGATCTCGACGCTCAAATCGGTCAACTATCAGGGACACCTGACGGCCGAATTCGTATTGACGATTGACCGCACGCCGCTGGCCCTTTCCTCCGAGAAGCGCGAGAGCGATATGGAATTTACGGAGGCCGATCTGAAATTCATACAGGAACTCGGTTCGGGGCTGATCAGCGCGGCTGATTACGACCGTGCGGTCGAAGCGAACATCAAGCATCTGAAATCTGTCGGGGCCTGACGAGGTATGGGGTAATGGTGATGGAACAGACCAGGTTGTCCTCGGCGCTGCGTCGCTTCAAAGAGCTGTACGGCGACGGCGAAGTGAGGGCGATGCGCGCGCCCGCGCGGATCAACATTATCGGCGAACATGTCGATTACGTTCCGGACAAGTCTATGGCGTCGCTGGCATTCGCAAGCCGCGAACACGCGATGTTGATGCTCTTTCGGGCGTCGGACGAACGGGTTGTTCGCGGCGCTTCGACGCTCGAAAAATTCCCGCCGTTCAGCTTCGCGATTGACGAGGAAGAACTGGGAAATCCGGCGGAGCGTCCCTGGGAATCCATTGTTTTAGATCGTCCCGCGCCGCCGCCGCATTGGGGCAATTATGTCAAAGGGGCGATCAGTTTTGCGCGATGGAAGTACGGCGCGGGCGTCACGCGCGGTTTCGACTTCCTGATCGAATCCTCAATCCCGCCCGCGAGCGGCGCGTCGTCATCATCGGCGCTGGTCACGCTCGCGGGCGCGGCGATTCGCGAGGCCAATCGGCTCAAGTGCAAACTGAAGGAGCTTGCGCTCGATTCATCGCAGGCCGAGTGGTTCATAGGGACGCGCGGCGGCGCGCTCGATCACCTGGCGATCTGCCTGGCCACGCGCGGCAACGCGGTTTATATCTCGCACTCGGATCAACACACCGAACCGATTCCAATGCCGGATAACCGCTACCGCTGGCTCAGCTTCTTTTCTCACGGGGCCGACAAAGGGCGCGAATTGATGCTGGAATACAACGAGCGCGTGGCCGTTTCGCGCCTGATACTCCCGGCGCTCGTCCAGGACCCGAAGGCGCGCAGGGACCCGGATACAATGACGCTCGATGAGTTTGGGCGGCTTTACCCTGAAGCCTTCCGCGAATGTGAACGCGAGTTCCCCGACCTTGTCAGAGAGCGGCGCGGGCGTCCGCTAAAATTGTTCGACCGCTCGAAGCATCACACACAGGAATCTATCCGGGTGAAGTTCATGACCTGGCTGTTTTCTGCGGGTCATTTGAAGGAAAATGAGAAGATGCGCGAGATTGGCGACACGCTCAACCAGTCGCACGCCAGCCTGCGCGACTATTATGACGTCTCGACCCCGGAAGTAGAGCGTCTGGTCGAGGTCATCACCGCCGACCCGCTGGTATACGGCGCGCGGCTGATGGGCGGCGGATTCGGCGGAAGCGTCCTGGCGCTGACGACGGCCGAAAACACGCAGCCTCTAATTGACCGCGCGCAAAACGAGTTTTACCGCCCGCGCGGGCGCGACGGACTCGGCGAAGGATCGGTGATGGTTTCGACGCCGGGCAACGGGCTCGAGTTCATCAATCTGTAATTATGAAACCTTTGAAGATCGGCATCACGGGCGTTCGCGGCATTGTCGGCGCCACTTTCACTCCAGAACTGGCCATCGCTTTCGCGCAGGCGATCGGGACTTACCTGGGCGGCGGTCGCGTCCTGGTCTGTCGCGACACGCGCCCGTCGGGGCCGATGGTTCGTTCGGCGGTGATGGCCGGACTGCTCGCCACCGGCTGCGAGGCGATTGATCTGGGCGTCTGCCCCACGCCGACGATGCAGCTCGCGGTCAAACCTCTCAACGCGGCGGGCGGCGTCTCGATCACGGCCGGCCACAACCCGTCGCAATGGAACGCGTTGAAATTCGTCCGCGGCGACGGGCTTTACCTGAACACCAGGCAGGCCGAAGAATTGCTGGACATCTTTCACCAGGGCGAATTCGAAAAAGCGAAATGGAACGAGATTCAAACCCACGTCGAAACGCGGGACGCCGTCGAACGCCACATCGAAGTATTAAAGGGCGCCTTTGACGTCGAAGCGATCCGGGCGCGCAAGTTGACCGTGGCGGTCGACTGCTGCAACGGCGCGTGTTCGGCGTTGAGCCCGCGATGGCTGGCGGAACTCGGCTGCTCGGTTCTCGCCATCAACGACGACGTCGCGGCGCCGTTCCCTCATGACCCCGAGCCGAGGCGCGAGACGATGGCGCAGCTCCGCGCGATCGTCAAAGCCGGGCGCGCCGACATCGGCTTCGCCCTCGACGCCGACGGCGAGCGGCTGGGTATCGTTACGGAAACCGGCGAACCGCTCTCGGAAGAGATGACGCTCGCGCTAGCCGTCGATATCAAACTAAGCCGGACGCCCGGCCCGGTCGTCACCAACATCTCGACCACGCAAACCATCGAAAGGATCGCCGCGCGATACGGCTCGAACGTCATCCGCGTTCCGGTCGGCGCGGCATACGTCTCCGAAGCGATCCTGGAGCATAACGCCATGATCGGCGGCGAAGGCAACGGGGCCGTCGCGGTCCCTGAAATCCATGCGGCCGCTGACAGCGCGGCGACGATGGGACTGATCCTCGAACAAATGGCCAGGACGGGGAAACCGGTTTCGGAGCTTGTCGCGAATTTGCCGCGCTACACGATGTTGAAACATCACGTGCAAATCGAGCCGAACCTGCTCTACTCCGCGCTTCAAAACGCGCGCGACGAGAGCGAACGCTCGGGCGCGGCGGAGATCGATTTGAGCGACGGCGTCAAACTCGCGTGGCCGGACGGCTGGGTTCACATCCGCGCGTCGAACACGGAGTCGATGATTCGCATAATCGCGGAAGCGGAAAGTGAGGCGCGCGCCAAGGAGCTTTTATATTGGGCCAGAGATCAGATCAGGAAGAGATGACGCTGCCTCCCCAACTGGAACGGCAGATCAGACTCAGCAGAATGCTCTCCCTGGGATTTGTGTTTACGATCTGGCCAGCGTCGGGGATGACCGCCTGCGTCTCGGTTTTCATCGGCGTCAGAGCGATGATTGTCATCAATGAATCAGCGGAGCCGATGGCAGGGCGAGTTATAGCCTGGTGGTGTATCATCGTTGGCGGTCTGCAAAATTTGGCGGGGTTGTTTTACCTGTTCCTGAACTATTTGAAACTCATATAATGCGCGCCATACCCACACTCAAAATTAGCATCTCCGGCGTTCGCGGAGTAATCGGTGATTCGCTCACACCCACGCTGCTCACACGCTTCGCCCAGGCCTTCGGAACTTACGTGGGCTCGGGGGCGATCGTCATCGGGCGCGACACTCGCACTTCAGGCGAGATGGTCCGCCAGGCGGTGATAGCCGGTTTGCTCTCGAGCGGCTGCCGGGTGATTGATCTGGACATTTGTCCTGTGCCGACCGTGCAGTTGATAGTCAGGCAGCGCCATGCGCAGGGCGGCGTCGCCATCACCGCCAGCCATAATCCGGCGGAATGGAACGCGCTGAAGTTCGTCAACTCCGAAGGGCTGTTTCTGAGCTCGGGGCAGGCGCGCGAGTTGCTAGACATCTATCACCAGGGCGATTACACCAAAGTCGCCGGCGCCGAGATGCGCGGCGTCGAGCCGTTGACGATCGCGCTCGACGCTCACATCAACGCGATTATCAGTTCAGTCGGCGCGCTGCCGCAGACCTCGCGCAAATTGAAGGTCGCGCTGGATTCGTGCAACGGCGCGGGTTCGGTCGTCGCCCCGCAACTGATCGAGGCGCTGGGCGCCGAAGTCATAGCAATCAACACCACGCCGGACGGCTCGTTCCCGCGAGGCGCGGAACCAACGCCGGAAAACCTCACCCGTCTCCGCCAGCTGGTAAAAGAAAGCGGAGCCGACGTCGGCTTCGCGCAGGATATGGACGCCGACCGGTTGGCCGTCGTTGATGAAACTGGCGAGGCGATTGGCGAGGATTACACCCTGGCGCTGGCGGCCCGCTACATTTTGAGCAAGACTCCGGGCGCGATCGTGACGAATCTTTCGACCACTTCGGCGATGGATGATGTGGCGCGGATGTTCAACTGCCCACTCCACAGGTCGAAGATCGGCGAGGCCAACGTCACCGAAGTGATGCGGCAAGTGGGCTCGGTGATCGGGGGCGAGGGCAACGGCGGCGTGATCTACCCGCGCATAAATTTCTGCCGCGACAGCCTGGTCGGTATGGCCCTGATCCTGCATCTGCTGGCCGAGACCGGGCGAAGCGTGACGGAGCTTCTCGACAACCTGCCGCGCTACAGGATGATCAAAGAGAAGCTGGAATGCCCCTCGAACAAGATCGGCGAGATTTTGAAGACGGTCCGCGACGAATACGCCGGCCGTCGGATGGATTTGCGCGACGGCGTCAAGATAATCTTTGAAGACGCCTGGCTGCACGTGCGCGGGTCGAACACCGAACCCATCGTTCGCCTGGTCGTCGAGGCGCGAGACGAGGCGCGGGCGCGGCGGATTCTGGACGGCGTTCTTGAGCTGGTCGCGCATGTGTTGAGATAGATAACCACAAAGAACACAGGTAAGAACACAAAAGACACAAAAATTCCTCGGAGTTTTATCTCTCCCCTTTCTATTGTCTTGCGCCTTTGCGCTCTTCATTTGTGTTCTTCTTTTCCACATCTTTCAGGCAATTTGGCGGAGACAATATGGCAAAACACAAAAAGACCCCAAAGGAATTACGCAGCCAGCGCTGGTTCGGCTCGGACAGTTTGCGCTCGTTCACACACCGTTCGCGCGCAAAGCAGATGGGCTACGCGAGCGCAGATTACGCGGGCAAGCCGGTCGTCGCCGTCATCAATACGTGGAGCGATCTGACGACCTGTCACAGTCACTTCCGCGAGCGCGCCGAAGAGGTCAAACGCGGCGTGTGGCAAGCGGGCGGCTTCCCCGTCGAAATCCCAGCGATGCCGGTCAACGAAACTTACATGAAGCCCAGTCCGATGATGTATCGCAACTTCCTGGCGATGGAGGTCGAAGAGCTGTTGCGCTGCCAGCCTGTAGACGGCGTCGTGCTGATGGGGGGCTGCGACAAGACCACGCCGGGGCTGTTGATGGGGGCGATCTCGATGAACCTGCCCGCGATCTATCTGCCCGCGGGGCCGATGCTGCGCGGCAATTGGAACGGTCAGGCTCTGGGCAGCGGCTCGGACGTGTGGAAATACTGGGCCGAAAGGTGCGCCGGCAATATCACCGCCGCCGAATGGGACGATATGGAAGACGGCATCGCGCGTTCGCCGGGCCACTGCATGACGATGGGCACCGCTTCGACCATGACCTCGATCGCCGAAGCGCTGGGAATGACGTTGCCCGGCGCCTCTTCGATCCCGGCGGTCGACGCGAACCATCAGCGGATGGCCACGGCCTGCGGCCGCCGCATAGTCGAAATGGTCTGGGAGGATTTGAAACCGAGCGACATTCTGACGATGAGGTCATTCGAAAACGCGATCACGACTGACATGGCTATCGGCGGCTCCACGAACGCCATTATTCATCTGGTCGCGATGGCCGGACGGGCGGGGATCAAACTCGACCTGAAAAGATTCGACGAGATTTCGCATCGGACGCCGATGATCGCAAACATCCGCCCGTCGGGGCAGCGGTATCTGATGGAGGATTTTTATTACGCCGGCGGGCTGCGCGCGCTGCTCAATCAGATCGGCCCGCTGCTGCATCTCGACTGCCTGACGGTCAACGGCGAAACCTTAGGCGAAAACATCGCCGGCGCTAAAGTTCACAACGACGACGTGATCCGTTCTATGGACAATCCCGTCGCGCCGCAGGGCGGCACGGCGATTTTGTACGGCAACCTAGCCCCGAACGGCGCGGTTATCAAGCCGACGGCGGCCGAAAAAAGCCTGCTTCAGCACACGGGGCGCGCAGTGGTTTTCACAGACTATAACGACATGGCCGCGCGGATCGACGACGAGAATCTCGAAGTGGACGAGAACTCTGTGCTGGTGCTGCGGAACGCCGGGCCGTTGGGCGGCCCCGGAATGCCCGAATGGGGCATGCTGCCGATCCCGAAGAAGCTCTTGAAAAAAGGCGTGCGCGACATGGCGCGAATCTCCGACGCTCGGATGAGCGGCACGTCATACGGCGCATGCGTGCTGCACGTCGCGCCCGAAAGTTTTGTCGGCGGGCCGCTGGCGTTCGTGCGCGACGGAGATTTAATCGAATTGGACGTGGCGGGGCGAAAATTGAATTTGCTGATCGGCGAAGAAGAGATGTCGCAGCGTCGCGCTGGATGGGCGCCGCCGGCGCCGCGTTACGAGCGTGGCTTCGGCGCGCTCTTCAGCCGACACGTCACGCAGGCCGATCAGGGATGCGATTTCGATTTTCTGCACGCCGGAGCTGAGACGCAGGAACCGGAGATTCACTGAACCAACCGCCAAGATCGCCAAGAACAAGAACGAGGATAGAGGATCGCCATACGCGATGAGGCTATCTTCGATCCTCTATCCTTAATCTTCGTTCTTGGCGATCTTGGCGTCATGGCGGTTCAAATAAACTCTCCTTGCTGTTAAAGTGGCGGCTGCGCCACCCGATATTCACACATTACGAGGATCAATTTATGCGGACTCTCAAGCGGCTGCGACGCGCAGTCATCACCGGCGTAGGCTGCGTCAGCCCGATAGGCGTTGGCCGTGAGCGGTTCTGGCAATCGGTTCGTGAGGGACGCAGCGGCATCGGCCCGGTCACCCGCTTCGACGCTTCCGATCTGCCGGTGCGCATCGCTGGTGAAGTCAAAAATTTCGATCCCGACCAATTCATTCCACCGAAAGACCGCCAACACGTCTCGCACGCCGTTGCCTTCGCCATCGCCGCCGCCGACCTGGCCTTCGCCGACGCCGGGTTGAAGCCTAAAGAGATGAGCCTGGAAGAGAGGCGCGACGTCGGAATCGTCCTGGGCAGCGGCGGCGCGAGTTTGAGCTTCCTCGAGAAACAGTACCGCTACTATTTCGCGAACGAAGCGAAAAAGGCCAGCATTTACACGATCCCGACGGCCACGCCCGGATCGCTGCCGAGCGAACTATCAATGCCGTTCGGGTTGAAGGGGTTCAGCCATCTGGTCTCCACCGGATGCACTTCTTCGACCGACGCCATCGCCTACGCCGCGCAGAACATCATCCTGGGGCGCATCAACACGGTTTTGACCGGAGGCGTAGACGCGCCGCTAGCGCACAGCATCATGCTCGGATTTTGCGTGATGAAGGTGATGACGCCGTCGTGGAACCACGACCCGCAGCGGGCCTCGCGCCCGTTCAGCCGCGACCGCGACGGTTTCGTGTTGGGCGAAGGCGCCTATTTCTTTGTGCTCGAAGAAATGGATCACGCGCTCGAACGCGGCGCGCGCGTTTACGCCGAGGTCGTCGGTTATGGCTCGACTTGCGACGCGCATCACCGCGTGCGGTTGGACGAGACCGGCGTCGAGCCGGCGCGCGCGATGACAATGGCGATGAAGGACGCCGGCGTCGCGCCGGAAGAGATTGATTACATCAACCTGCACGGAACTTCGACCGAGTTGAACGACCGGATCGAGACGCGCGCCATCAAGCTGGCCTTCGGCGAGGCGGCGCCGCGCATTCCGATGAGCGCGACGAAATCGATGGTCGGCCACCCGCAAGGGGCTTCGGGCGCCGCCGGTTTGACCGCGACGCTGGGCGGAATGGTCGAAGGCTTTCTGCCTCCGACGATCAACCTGGAGCAGCCCGACCCGGAATGCGATCTCGATTACGTGCCGCTACAGGCGCGTCCGTCCGCGATCAGGAACGCGCTTTGCAATTGCATCGGATTTGGGTCGAAGAATTCGGCGTTGGTCGTGAGAAAATTCGAGGTCTGAGCCGAGCGCTACGGGAATGTTCGTGGCTTTGGGCTTGTGAGCCCACTACTCCCAATGATTCCTTATGTGGCTTCAGGCCATGCCCGCCTTTAGTTCATGAACCCAAGGGCCTATGGCGTTTAGCTAATACGCGCGCGCTGTGGGGCGATTTGTTTAATCGCCCTGTTTGTGGCTTTGTCTGATCAGGAAAAGAGCGCGAGTAAACAACTCGCGGCGCCGCTCCGTACACGCGATTGCAAACCGATCTAACGTTCAGGCGCAAGCCGCGCTCGGCTGCCGCCGCAGGTTTGCATCAACGTCCCGCGCGGCCTGAGGGCTGCGACGGCGCCAGGCGTCTCCTTAGTCAAGGACTACTTTTTCTCGCTATCAGCTGGCTGTCCTTCAAGACAAGGTTGCGTCTTTCCATTGTAATTCTCGACGCTAAAGTAGGATGCCGCATGCAAATTACCAATGCGTATTGTCTTTACAGTAAGAATGAGATCTCCACTCGGACTCTTAGTAGTGCTGATTGAGTAATACGCTACTGATCTCGCGCGCTGCTCGTCACTTACGCCCGGTTTTTCAGCAGGCGCTTCTAACACTTGGCATTTGAATTGATACAATGTCACGGAACCATAGGTTCGCCTCACCCTACTCGCATAATCTAGAACTTCTATTTTTTGACCTCTGGCTTTTGCCAGACGAGAGAATTCACCACTGAGTTCCACATCGCGCTCGTTAGCGAATTTTCCTATCACTCTGTCGGCCACAATTTTTGCTCCGTCAAGATAATCGAGAATAGGCCGCCGTTCAGCCTCTGGATATGTCTCGATAGTTGTACGCAGGATTGCGACGTTCTTGGTCGTTGTAACCTGACCTGCTGAAAGGCCGGCTACCAATACAGTAAGGAGCAGTGGTTGTAGAACTCGTCTTATCATTACATACCCTCAAATATTTGGAATACCTATATTAGGCGGATGGCTGTGGCGACTGGTATTGGCCGCTTGGGTACAAACTAAGCTTTGAGGAGCAAAACGGAATCTGAAGGCCATTTGCGGTGGGGCAATCCGACCTCTCGCCACCTATACAGCGTCTGACTCCGCGCGGCATTCTACACACGAAAAGAACCGTGTTCAATATCCGCGGAGATTGTCGTTGGACGGCGCGTCATCCCCGCTCCGTTAACGCCGCCTACGCGAATCGCTCATCGGCAGGC
>DATCXQ010000310.1:0-13796 GCA_036565725.1 Blastocatellia bacterium | reverse complement strand
CCTACCCGGAAACGCGCGCCGCCCGAAAGCGACGACGGAAGCGGACCACTTCCGAACGCTTCCCTATTTGGTCTTGCACCGCAGGGGGTTTGCCTAGCCGGGTATGTCGCCACACCCGCTGGTGATGCCTTTACCTCACCGTTTCACCATCGCCCACGCCGCTCGGACGCCGCGCGGCCCGAATCTCAAAATTCGAATTCGGGCCGCGCGGCGTCCGAGCGCGTTCGGGCTGTCTGTTCTCTGTTGCGCTATTCCGTCGGGTCACCCCGCCTGGCCGTTAGCCAGCCTGCTGTCCTGTGGTGTTCGGACTTTCCTCCCGCATCTCGCACGATTTCAAGCCTCAATAGAAATTTGAAATCACCGAGGCGCGAGCGGTCACCCGGTCTGCTCCGCAATGATCAGGTTAGAGTATAACAGAAGATGCGCGGATTGCGGATTGCGGAGATTGCAAAATGACCCGACTCAAAGCCTTGATTGCCGCTTCGGCCAACTGACGGAAACTGGGCAGCCTTGATCAGAATCTACGCGAACTTTGCGCCTTAGCGCCTTTGAGTGAAACCAGCCTGCGTTGACGAGTTTCACGCAAAGGCGCTAAGGCGCAAAGTTCGCAAAGGCTCTTTGGGAAATCTATATACTATGGCTGAAACGATGATCAACGTCCAAATCAGCAACAGCAAAATTGAATGGCCGTGAGGTTTGGAAACCTTCCGGCCATTATTCTTTCAGAGTTGTGATTTGGCGGACGGGTGGCGGGGTTAATCCGCAATCTCAACTGGTCGGCGCCGCTTGATCACGCGCCTTTTGCTCGGCGGCGGCGGCTTCTCTCTTCTTCTGTAAGGCGGTCGCTTCGGCGGCGGTTTTGAGCGCCATCTGTTCGTACTCTTTGCGCTTAGGCTCTTCCTTGATCAGTTTCTGGAGTTCGCGGTAAAGCAGACCTTTATAAAACATGGCCTGAGTGTATTCCGGATCGATCTCCAGCGCCTTTTCGAAGTATTCAAACCCCTTAGTCACGCACGCTTGGGCCTTCGCCCTGTCGGCCAGAGCCTCAGGAGAGTAATCCATTTTACGGTAATGGAATTGATCAGTGTTGAACTTTTCCTGGTAACGAGTGGTTTGATCGTAAGAGCATTGCCAATAATTAACGCCTAAGCCGTAGAAGGATTGAGCCCGAGACTCTTTCGTCATGCACTTGTGTGTAGCGCGCTCCACCATTGTCTTGCGCCATTCATCGGTGTTCCTCGTATCATCGTGGATGACCGCAATGTAGCTGAGGGCGTTGTCTACGACGATACAGTTATTGTTAGCAAGCGACAAGGCCTTTTGGTAAACCTCCAGCGCCTGGTTGGCGAGATCTTTCTTCTTGGCTTCATCGATCTCTTTTCTGTAGTCTCTGACTATAGTGGCCCCCAAATAAAGCCAGGCGCTCGCACTGTTTGGATCGGTTTCGGTCGCGTCCTTGAAAAACACCTGGGCGTTTTTTATGTTACCCTTGTTGTATTCAATCGCGCCCTGATTGAGCTTGTCCTTGGCAATAACTTTTCTGGCGTACTCGCACCCCGACCCCAGCGTCGCCAAAGCTGCGATCAGGGCGATCATCAGCGCGGTAGTCGAATTTCGGAAGACTTTCATAACAGCCTCAGGGACTCTCCCATTAATAATTGTGATTTTATATTGTCCGATTATCACCGTTCATCAAGGCCTTCGATCTGAAGACCGATGGGCTCTCCGCCTACCTGTTTGACGACGTCAATGACCTTTACGACCTGGCCATAATTGAGCGCCCGAGGGGCTTTGATGAATACGGCTTTGCGATCCGCAGGGCGCCCATCGAGCGCCTTGAATAGACGTTCTCCCAGCGCTTTCAACCCGCTGAGTTCATCCTGGTTCAACTTGAACGACTCGCCGTCCATCGGGACCGTAACCAGCAAGGCCAACGGATCCGGTGGCTGTTCCGGCATATTCTCCGGCGGTCTTTCAGGAATTCGCGATTCGAAGCGATGAGGTTTCTTCGGACTGATGACCATGAAGATGATCAACAGCACCAGCAAAATATCGATCATCGGCGTCATGTTGATATACGGCACAGCTTCCTTAGTGCTGGCGCCACCACCCATTGCCATACTTTTCTATCTCCTTTTCAACAAACTCGTTGATTTCGGCCCTATTGCTCGTTCGGCTTCAGTTTATCGGCCACCAGCCCAATCTGCTGGAAGTTGGCGCCGCGGACGGCCTCAATGACGTCCACAACGTCGCCGTAAGGCACGCCGATTCCTCCCCTGATATAAACCGCCTGCGGCTCATCCGGCCTGCGCAGTTTCATCCGGTTTTTGATGGTCTCGACCAGATCGTCCTTGTTAACCGGATCGCGCCCGATGTAATAGGCTCCGGGAAACGGGATTGAAACAACCACCGCCCGCTCATTTGTAATGTCCCCTTCCTCGTCGGGGTTAAGTCCCTTGGGAATGGCAACGCTGACGCCGGATTGAAGCAGAGGCGTGACGACCATGAAGATGATCAACAGCACCAACATAATGTCCACCATGGGCGTGACGTTGATATCCGAATTCAAATCGCTTCCGCCCCCTGAACCACCCCGCTCGCTCATAGCCATGACTTATTCCTCCAAGATGTTCTTCACAACATTCGGCGAATGTCTTCCTTATTCACTTACCAGGACACTCCTAACCCGGCCCTGAGATCCGCCATAAATGGCCTCAGGGCCGAGTTATCGGAGCCTGCTATTGAAGGGCGACTCGTCGAATAATTCTATTTCTTACCGCGTTGTTTGAGGAAGAAGTCAATCAACTCGGCCGAAGAGTTGTCCATTTCAACTATGAAGTTGTCCACCTTGCTGGTGAAGTAGTTGAACAACCAGACTGCGGGCACGGCCACTGCGAGACCGACCGCCGTGGTGACGAGAGCTTCCGCGATACCGCCGGCCACCGCCGAGATACCAGCATTAGCCGATTCGCCCATTCCCACGAAGGCGTTGATGATTCCGAACACAGTGCCGAACAGTCCCACGAACGGAGCGGTCGAGCCGATCGTCGCCAGGCCGGAGAGGCCGCGCCTGAATTCGGCGATCTTGATCGCCGTGGCGCGTTGCAGCGCGCGCTTCGACGCGTCTACAACATCACCGGAGATTTCGGTCGAAAGCTGGTGAGCGCGAAACTCTTGCAAGCCGGCGTTGACCACCATCGCCAGGTGGCTCTTCTTGTACTTGTCGGAGAGGCTGATCGCCTCGTCAATTTTCTGGCCCTTAAGCGACGTCGCGACTTTAGGGGCGAATTCGCGCGACTGGTTCCTGGCCGCGCCGAAAGTCAAATAGCGCTCGACCATGATAGCGATTGACCAGATCGACATGACCAACAGAATTACTAACACGACGCGCGCAACCCAACCCATGCTTCGCCACACGCCCATTGGCGTGAAGTCGAACGCTTGGGCCGCCTCTGCCCCTTCGGCCAGGGCGAAAGCGAAAGGCATTACTTTTAACCAGATTAGGCTAAACAAGATCATCATGATTTCAAAACCCTCCAATAGTGGTTACTGAATTTGCATTGCCGGCCGCCCATACATTACAGGCGGCTCGGATTGTTAAAAATGATCGTGAAAATCCCCAGATGCCACGCCGCCATCCGCCAGTCAATAGCAGCGGCGTGGCGGCGCGCAATATTCATCGTTTGATGTAGACACCGAATGGGGAGATAAGTTCCGAACGGAGTCCGGCTCTTTTATTGCAGTGTAAAATTGAAGGTCAGAATTCCCTGCACCTTCACAGGAACGCCCGACAGTTCCGTCGGTTGGAAAGTCCATCGCCTGGCGGCCTGTAACGCGGCGTCCCGCAACAACGGATGGCCGTTCATCACCGCGGCTTCGATGACCCTGCCGTCTTCAGAAATGGTGACCTGTACTTGTACGGCTCCCGCAGCGCGCGCCGCTTTCGCGATCGGCGGATAAGGCGGTTGAACTTTGGTGATGGCCTTACCCTGCAATACGCCACCTGATACGGTGAGCTTCTTAGGCACTGGCGTCGCCGTCGGTTCAGGTTTCGGAGGAGGAGGAGGAGGCGGCGGCGGCGGCGGGTCATCGCCCCCCTTGGTTCCACCAGGCACGCCTCCGATTACGCCTCCCGGCACACCTCCCGGCACGCCATGCGAAACGGGGGTGACCTGTTTGGGCGCGACCGTTGTCGGATCCGGAATCTTTTCGGGTGGTTTTGTAGGAGGCGTGAAGGTAGTTACTACAGGGATGATCTTGGTAACCACCGCCGGAGCGGGCGGGGGCGGCGCGCTGGGCGGGGGCGGCGGCGCAATCATGGCCGCAACGTCAAAGGCGTCCGCGAGCCCAGGATTCATGTAAATGATCGTCCCCACGCCTATCACTAACAATCCCACGGCGTATATGCTGCCCGTGACGAGCATGTATATGCCCGTTTTGCTGCTCTCTTTAGTGTGTTTGGACGACTCAACTAAGGTATCGAACATGGCTTATAGCCCTCCCTTGAGTTCAACGCCGATGGATCTGGCTAACAACTCCGCTAACAGTTATGATTTTAAATGTGTGATTTCGATTTAGGCGAATAGCCTGCGGCCTTGAAACCGTCAAAACCCAAGCTTCACGCGCCCAACCAATTGCCCAAGCGCTTGCTCAATCAGGTGTCCAGCCAATTGTTGGATAGACTTTGATCTACTTTGGGGGGGCCGAGACGAACAGGAGTCATTCCTGAAAAAACAACGTCATGTTCAGAGAACCTCGCCCTAAGAGCGCGAGCTTTAACACCTAAATTTTATTATTCTGTGTGTGACTACTTGGAGCCTATTGAATACAACGATCCTTGACTGGTCAGCAACGACGGTGAGTCTACTATTCGGCTCATCCGCGAGTCAAGACGTTTTGCAAATTTTGTATCATCAGATTGCCACAATAACAAGCCGTTTATCGTCGATTTAGCGACCCATCGGAAAATCCCCGGGAGCGCCGCCCATTCTTGCCTGCATGCTCACGGGGAGGGCCGACTGATCAAAATATGCAGGCAAGGACAGGCGTCCTCACTGTTTCCGGGCCTGGCGACGCAACATGAAGGAGTTTTACCTTCCTTTTTTACGGGGCTTTGTAGAGACGCCGGCGGCGGCCAGCATCTGCGACGTGACGCCCGCAGATCCGACGCCGGCTGTCTCGGAAGAGGCGACCGCCTCAGAACTTACCGGCGCGCCGACCAGCGCCGTGCGCGTCCTGGCCTTCCAGGCTTCCCACCACAACATCACCGGGCTCGCGATGTAAATGGTTGAGTAGGTGCCGACGACGACGCCGATGAGGAGCGCCCAGGAGAAGCTCCTGAGCACCTCGCCGCCGAAAAGTACGAGGGCTAGAATCGTTAGGAACGCGGTGCCGTTAGTGATCACCGTACGCGACATCGTTTCGTTCACCGCGTCGTTGGTCAGTTTTACGAGATTCTCACGCCGCTTGAGGCGCAACAGCTCGCGGACGCGGTCGAAGATCACGATCGTGTCGTTCATCGAAAAACCGACCAGCGTAAGGAGCGCAGCGATGACCGTCAGATTGATCTCCCACTGCATGACCGAGAAAATCCCGAGCGTTATCACCACGTCGTGAAAGACCGCCACCACGCCGCCGAAGCCGAAGCCCCAAGATTTGAAGCGGAAGGCGACGTAAAGCAGCATTCCGAGGCAGGCCAGGAGCGTCGCGTAGATCGCGCGGTTGCGCAGTTCGGAACCGACCTGCGGGCTAACTTCGTCGGTTTTCTTGATGGAGGCCACTCCGGCGAAGAAATTTTGTTCGAGCGATTGCCCGAGTTGCGGTTCGATGCCGCCGAGGTTCTTGATCTCGTCTATGCTTCCGATCAAACCGGCGCGATCCTTCTCGCGGTAGTCGATGATGCGGGCGGCGATTTCACCGTACCGCGGATCGGAGCCAGAGATTTTGAGTGGATTCAGGAACTGGAGTTCATCTCTCAGCGCGTCGCGGCCAATGTTGTTGAGGTCGGCCTTGTTCAGGGCGACGGCCGGGTCGTTGAGCGCGCAAAGCGCGTCACGAATCTTCTTTTGCCCCAGATCAACGCTGGGGCTGCTCTTCGCCTCCCCCGATTGCCCGCTTTGACCTTCAGTGGTTTTCGCAGCTTTGAGTTGTCCGCACGGGCTTCCAGCGGGTTTCGCCTCTCCCGGTTGTCCGCCCTGGCCTTCGGTGACCGGTATGTTAGGCAACCGGATGAGCACTTCATTCTTCGGCGCCTGGCCGATCTCTTCGCCCACAGGCTGGATGGTGACCTTCGAGCCGTCAATGCCCTGCTTCTCGATCGCGGCGCGAATGACGCCAGGGTCGGGCTTCTGATTGAACTTCGCGTTCACGATGGTCCCGCCCGTGAAGTCGACTCCCAGGTTGAAAGGATGAGAGTTCGGATTGCCGTCCACTGCGCGCCACAGGATCGAAGCCACTCCGAGCAGAAGCAACACGCACGAGAAACCGATGCAGAGCCATTTCTTGCCCAGGAAATCGTAATTGGTATTTCTGAAAATTTCGATCATATCTGCTGCTCACATTCACTTAATTGCAGTGATCAAACGCTGATGGTCTCCGCTTTCCGTCCACCGCGATTCAACAGCCACAGGAACATCGATCGCGAGACGTAGACGGCCGTGAAGAGGTTGGCCAACAACCCGATGATAAGCGTGACGGCGAAGCCGCGAATCGGCCCCGTCCCGAAGAGGTATAGGATCGCCGCCGACACCACGGTCGTCACGTGCGTGTCGAGGATCGTCACGATGGCCTTGGAGAAGCCCGACTCCATCGAACCGTAAGCGGTCCTGCCCGCGCGCAACTCGTCGCGGATTCGCTCGAAGACCAGCACGTTCGCGTCCACCGCCATGCCGATGCCGAGAATCACGCCGGCGATCCCGGGCAGAGTCAGTGTGGCGTTGAAGACGGCCAAACCCGCCAACAGGATTACCAGGTTGAGGATGAGCGCGATCACCGCGTTAAGGCCGGACAGTCGGTAGTAAAAGAGCATGAAGCCGGCCACGAACACCAGCCCGGCGATCATGGCGATCAGCCCTTGTCTGATGGATTCGGCGCCCAGTGAAGGTCCGACCGTGCGCTCTTCCAGATAAACAATCCCGGCGGGCAAGGCGCCCGATCGCAACACCAGACCGAGGTCTTCGGCCTGTTGCTGGGTGAAATTGCCTTCGATGCGCCCGCTGTTGTCAATCCTATTTCTGACGACGGCCACGCTCTTGATCTCGTTATTGAGCACGACGGCCAGATAGTTGCCGATGTTATCTCCGGTCCATTTTCCGAACTTTTCGGAGCCATCGCGCTTGAGGTCGAAGGCCACCTCGTAACCGAACCCTCCCTGGGATTGAATGCCGCGCGCGGTGCGCAGATCGGCCCCGGTGATCACGGGGTTTCTCTCGACTATATAAAAACCCTCATCCGAACTCCCGTCCCCGCGTTTTTCGCTGTTTTTCAAAACCTCTTTGTCCGCCGCCCCGGCGAGCGCAATTTCGGCCTCTTCCTTGGTAAGGAACTTCTGCCCCCCCTGAGCGACGGCCCTGATGTCCAGCTTGGCGTCGTCTCCGATCAATTTCTTCACTCGCTGAGGATCATCAACGCCAGGCATCTGCACCAGGATCTGGTGATTCTCCTCACGGCCGTAGCGCTGAATCGTCGGCTCGGCGACGCCGAATTGATCGACGCGCTGCTCAATGATTATCTTGGCTGTCTCGGAAGCCTCGCGGCGGAACCGATCGGCGGCGGAATTGCCTAGAGTGAAGGTCACTGACGCCGGATTGGAGCTTGTCGTGTCGCTCCAGGCGTCGCCGAAGAAGGGCCGGATCTTTTCGCGGATTTCGTTATGCTTGCTGGTGTCGGGAGTCTCGATGACGACCACACCGTTGGCGGGCGCTTTCACGGCGCTGAACGGGATGCCGGCATTCTTCAACTCGTCTTCGGCCTTCTCCCGGTCGTCCAAGGTCATCTTCTTAATCACGTCGTCGACTTTGACCTGCATCACGAGGTGCGTGCCGCCCTTCAGGTCGAGGCCGAGATGGATGTTCTCAGTGAGGTTCTGTTTGAGCTTCGAAGCCTTGAAGAAATCGCTCGCAGTGCGGCTGTACCCTTTGGGCTTGTTCCAGGGCCCGAACATTATGACCAGGCACAGCGCGGTGACTACCGCGATAACGATGCCGCGTATACGGATATTTTTGCTCATAATCTACCTCTTCTCCTCCGCAGCCGGCGCGTCCTGCAAGCCGGAGATCGCCGTCCTGGCGACTTCGACTCTGATGACGGGGTTTTCTGAAATTTTCAACTGCACGGTGCGCTTGTCGTCTCGAACGCTGACTATAGTCCCGTAGATTCCGCCGCTGGTGACAACCTTGTCGCCCGACTTCAAATTGTCGAGCATGGCGTCAAGCGCCCGCTGACGTTTGCGTTGCGGCATGATGATCAGAAAATAGAAAATAACAAAGACCAGTAGCAGCGGGATAAAGGTCACGAATGGACTGCCTTGCTGGAATAGGAACAATGCGATTTGTTGTGACATCACCAGGCGGGTTAACCTCTTTTGTTAATTATTGATCGTATCGCTCGGGACATGGCGCAGATTTTAGTCTGTCTGGCGCCCAATTTTACGCTATGGACAAACTTAATGTCTGTCCCTCTCTTATCCCACTCTCATCCGGTCCAGATAACACGCGCGAAATTGGGCGAACTCGCCAAGCGCAATAGCTTGCCTGACGCGCCGCATGGTGTCAAGGTAGAAGGCCAGGTTGTGGTACGAGCATAGCGTCGAGGCCAGCATCTCGCCGCAGTTGTACAGGTGCCTGACGTATGCGCGCGAATAGCGACGACAGACCGCGCACTCGCATTCCTCGTCGAGCGGGCGCTCGTCGCGAACGAACTTCGCGTTCCGGACGTTCATCTTTCCGCGAGAGGTGAAGACCTGGCCGTTGCGCGCGTTCCGCGTCGGCATCACGCAATCGAACATGTCTACGCCGCGCGCCACGCATTCGATCAAATCCTCCGGCGTTCCCACGCCCATCAGGTAGCGCGGCTTATCGGCGGGCATTTGCGGCGCGATGAATTCGGTGATGTCATACATCCGCCGCTTCTCCTCTCCGACGCTTAGTCCCCCGATCGCATAGCCCTCAAACCCGATCTCGACCAACTGCTCCAGGCTCCGGCTTCGCATGTCTTCATAAACGCTGCCCTGATTGATTCCGAAGAGCGCCGGCGAAACGGCGGTCGACTGGGGCGTGTCCTTCAACAGGTCGAACTCCGAGCGCGAGCGGCGCGCCCAGCGCGCGGTCAATTCCAAAGAATCCCGGGCCTGTTCCCGGGTGGCCGGATATGGCGTGCATTCGTCGAAGCACATCACGATGTCGGCGCCGAGCGCGCTCTGAACCCGCATCGACACTTCCGGCGAGAGGAACCGCTTCGAGCCGTCCAGGTGCGAGCGGAATTCCACGCCCTCTTCCCTGATCTTCCGCAGCTCGCCGAGGCTGAAGACCTGGAACCCGCCGCTGTCGGTCAGAATCGCGCGGTCCCACGAAATGAACTTGCGCAACCCGCCCAGATCGAAGACGGTTTCGTGGCCGGGCCGGAGAAAAAGATGGTAAGTGTTTCCGAGAATGATTCGCGCGTCGAGGCGTTCGAGCATCTCCTGCGTGAGGGCCTTGACCGTGCCGGCGGTCCCGACCGGCATGAAGACGGGCGTCTCGATCTCGCCGTGGGCGGTCCTGATCCTTCCGGCGCGCGCCTGCGTGCCCGGCTCTTTATGCTCGATGTTGAAAAACTGATTATTCACTCTGTTTTCGATGAATAGGACTTATGGGACTAATAAGACTTATAGGATTCACGAATCCTATAAGTCTTATTAGTCCCATAAGTCCTATTCATTATATTCCCATCAACGCTGCCGTCCGCGTTGCTTGACGCGGATCGGCGTCGCGAAAAAATCGAAGGTCTCGCGCAGCCGGTTGATCAGATACCGCTCGTAAGAAAAATGGAACTTCGTCTTCGCGCCCGAAGTGAAGACGACGAAGGTCGGCGGGCGAATCCCGGCCTGTGTGAGGTACAAGACTTTCAATCTGCTCTTTCCTGAAATCGTCGCGCGCGGCTGTTGCAGATGCTCTTCGAAAAATTTGTTCAACTGCGCGGTGGGGATTCTGAGGTTGCGCGCGTCATTCGCCCGCTTGATCAGATCGGGCATCTTAATCACGCGCTGCCCGGTCAGGGCGGAGATGAAGACTACCGGCGCGTAATCGAGGAACTTCATCGCGTCGCGGATCTTCTCTTCGTACTGGTAGACTGTGTAAGAATCCTTTTCGACCGCGTCCCATTTATTAACGACGATGATGACGGAGCGCCCGGCCTCGTGCGCGTACCCGGCGATGTTGGCGTCGAGCGCGGTCACGCCTTCGACCGCGTCGATCAGGAGCAGCGCGACGTCGGCGCGTTCTATGTGCTTGCGCGCCATGACGACCGAAAGCTTCTCCTCCATCCCGGTCGTCTTGCCCTTGCGGCGGATGCCCGCGGTGTCGATCAGCCGGAGCCTGACCTTCTCGCCGCCTTCCCCGACCTGCGCCTCAAACACGCTGTCCACGGCGTCGCGCGTCGTGCCCGGGATGTGCGAAACGATCACGCGCTCCTCCCCGAGCAGTTTGTTGATCAACGAAGATTTGCCGACATTCGGGCGTCCTATGACCGCGACGTTGATCTCGCCCTTTTCGCGCTCGGCGACCTCGACCGCGGGCAGCAGTTCGATCATCGCGTCGAGCAGGTCGCCGATGCCCACGCCGTGTTCGGCGGAAATCGGAAACACGTCTTCGTATCCGAAGCGGTGAAATTCGCCGGCGAAATCGACGATCTGCGCCGTGTCGACCTTGTTCGCGGCGATGAAGACCGGCTTGTCCAGCGCCCGCAGCCTCCGCGCCAATTCTTCATCGCCCGGAGTTATCCCCTCGCGCGCGTCGACCACGAACAGCAACAGGCTGGCCTCGTCAATCGCCGCGCGGGCCTGTTTGAAGATGTTGGCCGGAATCACCGCCTCGTCGTCGGGCACGATGCCTCCGGTGTCCACGACGCGAAAGGCGCGGTTCTGCCATTCGGCCTCGCCGTAAATTCTGTCGCGCGTCATTCCGGGAATGTCGCCGACTATCGAGCGCCGCGCGCCGATCAGACGGTTGAACAGAGTGGATTTGCCCACGTTCGGTCGGCCGATGATCGCTACCACCGGGATCGCGACCGGCGCTTCATGCTCCGTTTCTTTTTGCGTTTCGACTTGCGACATATTACAAAGTAGTGAAACTGGGCGTTCATTCCCAAAGTCTTTTAGCATAGATAAAGAGTCGGCGCCCGGCAAGCTCCAGTTTGCCTCTTGGACGCAGGCGCCCAGAGATTTTCTAAGGAGCCTTCATGTCGCAATGAGCGACACCCGGGAAAGAATAAAAATTGTCCACAAAGGCGCACGAAGGGGCGCAAAGATTTTTATTCCTTTGTGATTCTTCGTGTTCTTTGTGGACGGTTTTTCTGAGGAGAATTGATATGCGCAAACAAGTTCTGGCAATAATCGCCGCCGTCACAATTCCAGCTCTCGCGCTGGCCCAGGCGCCTGACGCCAAAGCTAAGGCCGAGCAGATACTCAAACAGGCCCGCGCCGCCGTCGGCGACGAGAAGAAATTGAAAGAACTGCAAGGCCTCTCCATCACCGGCACGGCTCGCAGTGGCGCTGGAGAAAGACAGATGGAAAGCGACCTCGAAATAGAAGTCCTCATGCCGGACAAGGTCAAGAAGACGACTAATGGCCAGTTCGGAACATTAATTACTACCCTCAATGGTGATCAGGTCTGGAACGACTTCATTCCCGGTGTGGGAATGGGCGGCGTTGGCGGTATGGTATTCATGCGGGGAGGTCCTGGTGGGCCAGGCGGCCCGGGAGGCCAGGGAGGCCAGGGAGGCCCAGGAGGTATGTTCGGGCCAAATTCGCCTATGGCGTCTTATTTCCAATTGCAGCAACGCCGTGAGTTTTACCAGATCATGCTCGGCTGGCTGCTAACCGCTCCCACGTCAGCTCAGGTTGAATTCGCTTTCGTCGGCGAAGCCCCGGGCCCGGGAGACAGCAAACTTAATGTGATTGACGGCAAAGGCGCCAATGGCTTTACTGTGCGTCTATACTTCGACCAGCAAACAAATCAACTGATCGGTCTCAGCTATAAGGGCAAACAGATGATGAGAGGATTTGGCAGGCGCGGACCCGGAGGGCCGGGAGGACCCGGAGGTCAGGGTGGTGGTCAGGCCGCCCCTGCAGGACCCGGAGGGCCGGGAGGACCCGGAGGTCAGGGTGGACAGCGACCTCAAGGCGCGCAAGCCGGGCAGCCCGGACAACCTGGACAGGGCGGACAGCCTGGACAACGCCCCGAACCCACTCCCGAAGAGCGCGAACGCTTAATGAAAGAAATCCAGGATAGATTCGAGAAAGCTCCCGAAGTCGATTTCCGGTGGGCGTTCAGCGATTACAAGAGCGTCGGCGGCCTCAATCTGCCGCATCGCATGACGAAGATCGAAGGCGGCACGCCGAACGAAGAGTGGGAGATCAGCAAGATCAAGGTCAATCCCAAACTCTCGCCCGATAAATTCGTGAAAAAAGAGAAAAGCCCGGCTGGCAATTAGTCAAGAAGATCGAAGATCGAAGATCGAGGATTGAGGATCGAAGATCGCGCTATCGCAAGTAAGGCGGTTCGCGATCCTCTATCCTCTATCCTCCACCTTTCATCCTCGATCCTCGACAATTTTGTCTCGGCGCGACGCAAAATATTCCTCGCCTCGCCACTCAATTCGCTTGCCCATTTCATCCGGTCGAAAATAGAATCCAGTCTGCCCTAAGCAATCTTAACCAGTTCCGAAGTCACACAAAACCAAGGAGATTAGCCTTATGAAGAAACACACAGGACGAGTCGTGTGTTGTTCTCTGCTTGCGCTAATGGCGTTGTTGGCGGCGCCGATCATCACGCGTGCTCAGACGCAGATCACCACAGGCGTCATTCAGGGGACGATTCTCGACGAGGCCAGCGCGGTCGTCGCCGGCGCTAGCGTCGAAGTCAAAAACACGGACACCAATTTAACCAAAATTCTAACCACCGATTCCGACGGGCGGTTCGTCTTTCTCCAACTGCCTTCGGGCCGCTACACTCTGACGGTTTCGAAGCAGGGATACGCCACGCTGGCGCAGGAGAACCTGAGCCTGACTGTCGGCCAGGCGATCAACCTCAACCTGAGCCTGAAAGTTTCTTCCGTGCAGGAGCGCGTAACAATCACTGCCGCCCCGACAATTGATACGGTCAGGGTGGAATCAAGCTCTACGATCAACGAGATCGCCATCAGCCGCACGCCGGTCCTGGGCCGCAAATTCGAAGATCTCTTGACGCTTACTCCGGGCGTGAGTATCACGCAGGGGCCTGACGGCGACGAGATCAATTTCAACGGGCAGCGCGGCATCTTCAACAACGTCAGCCTAGACGGCGGCGATTACAATAACGGATTCTTCGGCGAGCAGGCCGGCGGCCAGCGCGCGGCCATTGACATCTCGATGGAGGCCATCAAGGAGTTCCAGGTCGTCGCCACCGGCGCGAGCCCGGAATTCGGCCGCAGTGGCGGCGGCATCATCAACGTCATCACCAAATCGGGCACGAACAAACTCAGCGGCAGCCTGTTCCACTTCCAACGTCTCGAAGCTCTGAGTTCGAACACTTCTGACGGAAATCCGCTTAAGGATTTCCACC
>DATCXQ010000297.1:0-2956 GCA_036565725.1 Blastocatellia bacterium | reverse complement strand
GGTCAGCCTGTTCAGGTCTATGGCCAGCCGCTCGGCGATGCCGCCAAGTCGCGGCTCGCGGCCGTCCTCGCTGGCTTTGAAGATCATCTCGCCGCCCACCGGCGCCGCGCCTTCCGCCGCGACGATGATGGCGAAATTGCGTTTGCGCCGCCACCGGTCGTGCAATTTCCGCCCGATGGGTTCGAGCTGGTACGGAATTTCCGGGATCAGAATCACGTCGGCGCCGCCCGCGACCCCCGAATAGAGCGCGATCCATCCGGCGTAGCGCCCCATCACCTCGACGATCATTACGCGCTCGTGCGAGGCCGCCGTCGCGTGCAACTTGTCGATAGCGTCAGTCGCGGTCTCCACCGCCGTGCTGAAACCGAAGGTCATCTCGGTCGTCATCAGGTCGTTGTCAATCGTCTTTGGCACGCCGATCACCGGAATCCCCTTTTTGGCCAGGTCGCTGGCTATCGAGAGCGTGCCGTCGCCGCCGATGACGACCAACGATTCCAGTTCAAGGTTGTGAAACTGTTCGACGACCTTGTCCGAAACGTCGATGAAGCGCGTCTCGTCGTCCTCGGTGACTTTGAGCTTGAACGGATTGCCGCGATTGGTCGTGCCGAGAATTGTGCCGCCGGTATGAATGATGCCGCGCACGTCGTGTGTGTTGAGCAGATGGACGCGGCTGCGGTAGAGCAACCCTTCGAAGCCGCGTTCGATGCCATATACCTCCCACCCTCGGTTGATTGCGCTGATGACCACCGCTCTTATCACGGCGTTTAGGCCGGGACAATCTCCCCCTCCGGTGACGAGACCGATTTTTTTAATATGAGAATTTTTCTTACTTCGTTGGGCCATAGATAAAGTTTATGTCTCATAGCTCAAAGTTCAAGCGCCTTCAATCGCGAGAGTGTTTTCAAGTCAGACAATATTGTTGGAACCCTCGCCAAGACGCCAAGATCGCCCGGAAAAAGCCAATGATAACCTGCCGGAGGAAAATACTTTTCCTCCCCTGGCGACCCTGGCGTCTTGGCGGTTGATTCGCGCCAATCGATTCAACTATTATGCCGGCTGAATGAACGCTCATTCATCGCGATCCTAATAAACTTGTCCAATGCAAACAAAACGTAAAAACGCTTCTCAACAGGTCGAACCGGTTGAAGAGAGATCACGAAACGGCAAATACGAGGCCATTCTGCGCGCGGCGGCCCGGGTCTTTGCGCAATCGGGGTATTTCAACGCGAAAGTCTCCGACGTGGCGCGGACGGCGGGCGTGGCCGACGGGACGGTCTACCTCTATTTCAAAAACAAGGACGACTTGTTGACTTCGATCTTCGGTTGGGCGATGGGCGAATTCATCAACCGGGCAAGGTCGGAGATGGCCGAAATAGAAGACCCGCGCGAAAAGCTACAGCGGTTTGCGCATCTCCATTTTTCGCTGCTTGAACAGGAGCGCGACATAGCCATTGTTTTCCAGATCGAGCTGCGCCAGTCGACCAAATTCATGGAGCATTTTTCCACGACCTATCTGGCTCAGTATTTGCAGATGCTGCGAGAGATCATTGAAGAAGGGCAACGGCTCGGGATTTTCAGAAAGCAGCTCAACTCGAAGGTGGTGGCGAAATTACTGTTCGGGGCGTTGGACGAGATGGCGACTAATTGGGTGTTGAGCCGCAAAAATCACAGTTTGACGGCTATGGTCGAGCCGGTTTTAGACGTATTTCTGAATGGGGTGAGCAATGTCTGAGGTCGCATCCGGAGTCGGTCTTCAAAAACTACCCAAAGAGGTCGACGCCGGCTCCGATGTCACGACTCTGGTCGAGCTTTTCCGCCACGCGGTGAGCCGTGAGCGCAATCTACTCAACTATAAAAAAGACGGCTATTGGCGCCGGGTTTCGTCGCGCGAGTTGGAATCCCAGGTCCGTGCGGTGGCGATGGGGCTACACGCGCTCGACGTGAAGGTCGGAGACCGCGTCGGCATACTTTCGGAAAATCGGGTCGAGTGGACCCTGGCCGACCTGGGCGTGATCAATTGCGGCGCGCTCGACGCGCCGATTTACGCCACGCAATCGCCGAAGCAGGTGGCCTACATTCTGAACGACGCCGGGGTCGAAGTTCTTTTCATCTCGAATCAGGCGCAGTACGACCGCGTGCGCGACGCGTTGGTAAATTGCCCGAAGCTTCGCGTTATCATCTCGTTCGACCCGATCGTCGCGCCGGCGGCCAGGGTGATGAGCTTCGACGATCTTCTGGCTCGTGGGCGCGCTGCGGACCATGAGGAGCCCGGGCTTTACGAGACAATGCGGGAGATAGTGACGCCGGAGAGCCTGGCGACTCTGATCTATACTTCGGGCACGACCGGAGACCCGAAAGGCGTGATGTTGACCCACGCCAATCTGGTTTCGAACACACTAGCCAACTTTCAGAACTCCGAATTGAAAGAAGGTGAGGTGGCGCTGACATTCCTGCCCTTCTCGCACATCCTGGAGCGGACGACGATCTATATGTATCTTTACGCCGGCGTTTCGGTCCATTACGCGGAAAGCGTCGAGACCGTGGCGCGAGACATGGTCGAAGTCCGCCCACATTTCATGACCAGCGTCCCGAGACTCTTCGAGAAGGTCCAGGCGCGAGCGATGGAGAAGGCCGAAGAGAAAGGCGAAAGGCAAGCCGCGATAGCGCGGTGGGCCGTGGACGTTGCGAAGCAATGGGGGAAAGCCGCGAGCGAGGGCCGAAATGCGGGAGTGGTTTTGAATCTCAAACACAAGGTCGCCGACGCGCTGGTCTATTCTAAATTGCGCGAGGCCCTCGGCGGGCGCATCCGCGCTCTGGTCTCAGGCGGCGCGCCGCTCGCGCCCGAACTCGCGTGGTTCTTTTACGGCGCGGGAATGCCGATCTATCAAGGCTACGGTCTGACTGAAAGCTCGCCGGTGATCGCTTGCAACACCCCCCGGGCAAATCGGCTCGGGTC
>DATCXQ010000292.1:0-5245 GCA_036565725.1 Blastocatellia bacterium | reverse complement strand
TGCGTTCGCTCAAGGCTCGCACGAAGAGAAAACTTTACAATGCTCTGGCAAAAGCCATTGAGAAAATTACGGCCCAAGACATTCTTGGCTGGTTCAAGCATTGTGGCTATGTCTTTTCACTCAACTGAAAACCGCTGTAGTAAGAGTAGGTCATCCAGTTCGTCCGCTTCTTTCATATCCTGGGTAAATTGATTCGCGAGCATTTCTGCGCCTTCTGCTATTTCACCTTCGCCGTAGGCGTCTTGTGTTCTTGCCTTGAGTCTGGTGAGCAATTCTGTATATAGCTGGACGATGAGCGGCTTGAGTTCTTGTTTAGTCATGCGTTTTCCTAATCGTGTCGCAGGCTCCGATTGGCGCGGAGTTGGATAGGTGGCAGGATGTTACACACCCGCGGCGCCAAGACAATGAAGGCGCCGGTTTTTCTCCTCCTTAATCCGGCGACCTCTTCCCCCCCTTCCGATAACTGATGCTAAAATCGGAAAAGTATTACATGGCCTGATTACCGGACGGAATGAAATAGATTGTGAGTTCAGGTCACACACGCGCCTCTTTGCCAGTCATGCCACAAACAGCAAAGCCGGACGCCTCGTTGTCCACAGACGCCCGGCTTGCCTACAGTTCCGTTCCGACTCAGCTTAGGCGCCTTTGTCGGGTGATTCAGCCGACAGCCTGTAGTCATGCATTTTGTCCAGCCTGTTCACCTCTGCGAGCGCGATCCGCATTCGGACCATGTCGTTGTTGTCAACGCAAGCAAGCGCGAAACGGATTAGCGCGTCGCGTATTTCCGAGCGATAGGTCTCGGCTGAGCATTCGATAGGATTGCCTCGGCGAATGCGATCTACGGCCTCGCGAACCGCTTCTGTCATACGGAAGCCTCCTTCAGCTTTTGAACTTCGTTTCCTCAGTTAGAAGGCCCGCCGATATCACAGCGGGCCTTCTCGAATGATGTCTGAGTCCTGTTTGATTCAGTAGCCACGACCGTAATGATGGCCGTGGTTCTTGGCGAACTGGTAATACGCCTGCGCGTAGCCTTTACGGAACCCTTCGCGGTAGTCGTTGCTGACGAATCGGCGTTGAAGAATGACCGGATTGAACCTGCGGCGCCCGAGGGCGTCGGCCCGGCCCTTTTTCAGCCCGTCATTGAAGCCCTTCCGCTCTTCGAGTCGCTCCCAGCGAGTGTCTACGCGGCCGTCGCGGTCACGGTCGAACGGCCTCAGCCCCTGACCGAAAGCGGTTGAACTGTCGGCGACGCCGGCAGCTACTAGGAACGCAGCGGCTAGGGCGAATGAAAGTCCGGTCGTTTTGATAGCTTTGATAGTCATGTTTTTTCTCCTCGCTCTCCTTTGCCTGAGTCCCACAATGCCACCATAGCGACTGCGTCCCAGGGGTTCGCTTGACGGTATTGCATCCGGCGGGCCACACCATGCGTTGCTGCCTAACTAATTGATATATCGGCGCTGCGTGGTTTTCTGAGCTCGAATGAACGTCGAGAAAGCCGGGTCGGACGCACGAAAACGTTAACGCCTGAACCGAACAGGAGCTTCTCGCGACGAGAATCGCTGCCCGCTGATTCGGAGGCGATCGCCGCGCGCGCCAACTCCGCCTGCGTCCAGTCCGGGACCCGGGCCGCCTTCTCGCGCCGGAATCGGCCGCGCTGATGAAGACTCGCCGCGTTCGCCCGGAACCGCTGGTAGGAGTGTCAAATGCGCTCGGAAGACCCGACAGGAGCGCTCGAAATCCGCCGCCGGACCGACAGCGAGCGCTTAAGCGCTATAAGCCTCGCGGAATGACAACCTGTAATGAATCCGGCTTCTCGGCGCCGGACTGGTCGTAGAACTCGGAGTTGCCAGCATGGATGAGGATTCTGTTTTCCCGCCGCGCGCGGGCGATAAGGAAGCCAATGCAGGCGACCAGAGGGACGACACCCACCAAATGGCCGAGCATCAGAAAAGAACCTTCCGCCATCAGTACTAAGCCCGCGTAGCCGGGATGCCTCAGCCATCGGTACGGCCCGTCGTCCACGACCCATCGCGGCTCGCGGATGACGGGCAGGAAAAACGGGTTGACCCTGCGCGCCCAGATCACCATCGCGGCGCCAGCGGCGAACAGAGCTGTCCCAGCCGCCCTCTCCAACGCGGTCGAGACTGCTGGCGCCAGGAACCATGTCAACGGGACGGCCCACCACAGGAGGTTCGACACGTAATAGTCCCTGTCCTTCGGGCAGGACTGGTACGCATGGCGGTGTTTGAACGGGATCAGGAGCGCGCCCGCGGCCAGGTAGGCCAGCATGAGCGTCATCCAGGTCATGAAAACGGTAGTGTGTGTCATATGAGATAAACGCTAATCTTCTTGAAGGTGTCCGCCGGGGCCGGCGTCGTCGCCTGCTGGACGTAGATGTATTTGTGAGGGAGGTCTACCGACCGGATCGCAACACGGGAGGGCGCCCACTCCTTCAACTCCTGCTCTTTAGGCGTGATGTCGTAAGACTTGAACGCGCCCGTGTAATCGGTCACCCCGGTCTGATGCGTCGTGGCCTTTTTCTCGTTCTTTTGCGTGACCATGTCTTGAAATCAGGAAAATGGTCGCCGAGACTTGTTCGAAGCCGAAAAACCTCGCCAGCTTTCTAGTCCGCAAGAATTCCGGCGAGTCAGGCAAATCAACGAAGAGCGCCTGTGCCAATAGTTCGAAGACTGCCCCCATGAAGCCTCGGAGGAGTTTGCAAATTTTGCGGAGACTGGCTTGTGGGTTCGTGATCAGCCCGACCTGATAGACGCCGCGTACAGTCGCGAGCGGGATCAACGTCAGGAGCGCAACCGGCGTGTCGCCGGCGAAGACTAGGTACCCGACCGAGCCGCGCGGCGGGTCGAGGAAGTCTTCGGCGTCGCGGTAGCCGGAGCCGTCGAGGTAGATCGCCGACTTCGCCTTGGCCCAGACGTAGACCTGGCGCAGGATTGCGCGGTCTACATCGGCAGCGTGATCCACACGCCTGATGTGGTCCCCAAATAATTTCACGGAGAAAATAAAATTGTAAAAGCGGGAGATATTGTAAATCGGGGATGGGGATGGGGATGGGGATGGGGATGATTAACGATCCAAGCGGTTACAGGTAATAGTCACTCAGCCCAACCAGTAACAACCTGAGGGGGTTGTTACCCTTGATGCGTGCACTATATCTCATCAAAAACGCCACTTCAAGTGTTAATTTTTCCTGCGGCCCTGAAGCTATTTAGCAGTTTGTTGATCTTGTCCCGGTTCGCCTGCGCCTCGGCCTGAGTCGGCGGATTGCTGACCGCGCCGGCCAGGTTCACCATCGCCGCGCCGGGGTTGCGAGCGGAGGTTTCGATGGTTCCATATGAACCCCTTTCACCAAAGGCGGAAAAGATAAGCATAATTGGCCCTACCAGTGATGGCCGAAGCTATGGCCGGGCGGAATTATCATGGACGACGAGCGGATTTTCCAAGAGGCGTTTTAGATGGGAATGGGCAGTGACGCAGTTCCATCGCTACGTCCCTTCTCGCTTTTGCCTGATTAACTATTCCAACTGTTCCAGCTTCGCCTCGTCCTTACCGACGAGTTCGACGAAGGTGGACAGCACGGGCTCTCCCAGGCCCCCGAGCAGCGCGCCCAGCACCTCCTGCGCCAGCCCTCTCTCAAACTCTTCGCGAGTGTAGCGCGGCGCGTAGACGAACGCCTTGCGATTTTTTTCGCGCGTCAGGTAACCCTTCCGGTGCATCCGGTCGAGCGTGGTAAGCACAGTGGTGTGCGCGATCTTGCGGCGCCGCTGCAACCGTTCCTCCACTTGATTTACGGTCAGCCCCGCCTCGCGCCAGAGTAATTCCATCACGGCCGCCTCCAATTCGCCGAGCACATGGCCAGTTCCGCGGGCGTTCGGTTTGAAGCCGCGTAAGGTGATCTTCGGGCGTATCCGCATAGTTACGATCCCTCTCGTTTCATATATGATAATGGAGCGGAGCTTAGCGGTCTTGTCAGACTACTGTCAATAGTCGATTGCAATTCAGCAGTTCTCAACGCAGTTCTTTGAGTCCCCTCCCGCTTCTTCTCAATTTCTATCGGGCCAGATAGAAGATCAACTCCCATTCACATTGATACCTGCTCCTGCGTGTAACAGGCGTCGTGAAAGGCGTCGGCGATCAGTTCCGGCGAGAGGCAGCCCATCAGATCTCCGATCCAGCGCGCGTCGACGCGCGGAACGCCATTGATCAATTGCTCCAGACGCGTGCGACTGCGGTAATACGGCAGCTAAACCTTCAGGTAGAAAGCGGGGCGCGACCTCGGCGCGAAGTCGACCTTGTAGCCCTTTACCCGGCGAATGAACTTCGATCGCGCATAGTCCTTAGGTTTGTTCCGCGTGAGGAGGACGGCGGGTTTCAGACACTGGGCGGATTTCTGATGATGAGACTCGGGCGTGTCCCGGCGGTCGCCGATCACGTAGATGTCGGCGGCTGGCGCCTTGAAGTCGTAGATATGGATCGCCAGCGCGTGGACAAGGTTCTTGCAACTCCGATCGGGGCTGTTACGCGCGCTCCGACTTCCGGCTGAGCGCCGGAACGAATCGCCCCGATACTTTTCAAGAGCCAAACGCTACAGCTCGACGCGCGCCGCAACGGATCGCGCAATATCCGCAGTCGCTTCATCAGCAGGGTGAAAAGACTCGATGCGCAGTTCTTGCAATGTAATGTCATGCGGACTGCCGAGGGTGGCGATCGTGCTGAAGAAGCGTAAAGTTTGATCACCGAATCGCATCTCGATTGGGATAATGACGTCCTGCGGCGCCTCAAAGTTCGGCTCGCTCCAACGCTTTGGGACGTCGGGGTAAGAGAGAATTGCGCTGAGCAGTTCGCGCGTCGCAGGATCTCTTTCTAAAACGATTTCCCGGTGAACTCGTGAAATTAAGGAGCGGGCAACCACATCCCAGTTCGCGATAAACGGCCGCCATCCCGCCGGATCGAATAACATATGTAGCAGGTTAGGACGGGGCGGGGATATGACCCTCAGTGGCGCCGCGGAATTATGGCTTGAGCCGAATAGGAGGCTGGTGAAGCGAACGTAAGCCGCGTTGACCATGACAATGTCCCAGTGGCGGTCAAAGACGACCGCGCCGAACGGCTCCTGATTTTCAAGAATCAACTCCAGGGCTCGGCGCACCTGCGCCATCTGTGGGTCATCCAGGCTGGTTTCGCTATATAACGGCGCATAGCCTGCCGCGTGCAGTAGAAGGTTTCG
>DATCXQ010000290.1:0-7227 GCA_036565725.1 Blastocatellia bacterium | reverse complement strand
AGATTTACCACAGAGCCACCGCAGCCACAGGGAAGCGCAGGGCAAAGATGGGGGCCATCCTCTGCTAATTAACTCTGTGTCTCTGCGGTTCTGTGGCAAATCTCCGCAATCCGCAATCCACGGCGCCTGTTCTCCGTTGATTCACTTGTTTCGAGAAAAAACAGAATCGAAGTTTTCCGCTCGGTCACTTGAGTCGTGGGAGATACGTTTATCGAACGATCACGCCTGTTCGCAGAGGCGGCGGGGTTCAGGCCGACAAAAATCTTATTCGGAACTTGGGATGTGTAAGAAATGGCGTAAATGCGAATGCGCAAATATAGATAACGTCGTATGTACGTCCTTGTCGCCGCGCGGGCCGAAGGGTTGTTGTTCGCGCGGTGATTTGTCAGGCGCCGATTTTGCAAGGGCGTCGAAGCGTGAACCTCCAGTTAAGGATTGGAGCGGCTTTAGCACGGTTAGGATGCAAGCGCCATCCGGTGGCATGAAGTGAGTGCGTGCCACGCCGTTCGAAAGCAAACTTCGGTTGCCGGACTTATCCTTTATCAGGACGACAGGGATAACGACGGCAACCTTTTTTTTTTGCCAGCTATGGTGATCGAGGGTCTGAGATCACGTCATCACTCATACTGCAGATCCAGATCCTCCATTTTCGACCCTCGATCCTCGATCCCAACCTTGGCCTCCGCAAGTCTTGCCAGCAGCCACCGGCGGAAGATTTCGGCTTCGCGCGGTTTGCGTGTCCAGCGCGCGCGGTTGAACATCGTCATTGCCATCATCAAGGCGTGGTGTTGGCCCGCCCGGTCGCCGGCCGTTTCGAACTGGCGGTAGTAATGCTCGATCAACTCGACGCTCTGGCGAGCGGCCGCCTCGTCTTTGTAGCCCAGCCTTCCCGCGAAGAATTTCGAATAGACGTTCATCGGGTGTGAAGTCGTGGTGTAAAGATCGAAATACCCGCTCATCAACCCCGCCTCTTGCAGCACAGAAGCGATATAACTGGGGCGCGCGCGCGTGATCATGGCTAAGTCCTCCACGCTGCTGATCCCCGACGTGAAAAGAGAAATTATTTGATCCTTCTTCGATACGCGCCGTTGCTTCTCCTCCACGCCCCCCACGCCGGCATACCCGTATTCATTGTTGTTTTCATTGTCAGAAATCATGTCTCTGTCCATAGCTCTTTAATATGCAAATTGCTGGCCCGATGTTTGCGAATAAAAAAAAACAAAAGACGGAAGCGCGGTGAAGTTGGAGAGCCCTTTCAATGAGAGTCAGTGATTTTTCGGTTCGCATAGCGACTCTACTGATAATAATCCCACTGATTTCGTTCTCTCAGGCTGGACAAGCCGTCGCGAGGCGCGCGTTCAATCTCTTTTCGCCCAAACAGGAGGCGGAGATCGGGCGGCAGTCCTCGATCACGGTCGAGAAGCGCCTGCCTCTGCTCTCCGACGCCGGAGTGAATGAATATTTCAACCGCCTCGGCCAAACATTGATCACGCGCGCGCCTGGCGAGCGTTACCCGTACAGCTTCAAAATCGTCAATGTTTCCGAGGTGAACGCGTTCGCGTTCCCCGGAGGGACAATCTATCTCACTCGCGGGGCGATTGAAGCCGCGCGCAGCGAAGGCGAATTGGCCGGAGCTCTCGCGCACGAAATCGCCCACGTCGCGCTCAGACACGGGGCGAGTCAGGCGTCTAAGGCCTATCTGTCGCAGGCCGGGCTCGGCGCTCTGGGCGGCCTCGTCGGCGAGGGCGCGGCGCCGAACATCATCGGCGCGATAGGCGGCTTCGGTTTCAACACGGTATTTTTGAAGCACGGCCACGAAGCGGAGGCGGAAGCCAATTCGCTTGGCGCACAGATTCTGGCGCGAGCCGGATACGATCCGCGCGAAATGACGGCCTACTTCCGGGCGCTGCGTTGCGGGGAACGCGTCGGGGCCTCGAAACTGCGAACCTTCCTCGACGACCACCCTGATGATCGAGTAGAAGAGCAGGTCGAGCGGCCACAAGTCTCGTGGGCCTCCGTCGGCGATTTCCGTCGCATTCAAACTCGCGTCGCGGAATTGCCATGCGCTTACGACGCCTTGAACGTCGCCAGACGCGGTCCGACCGTAATCGAAGAGACTCCGAACCGGACGCCACAGAGCGTCAAAGTTGATCGACCTTCTTCGCATTTTCAGAATTATTGGGGTCCTGGCGCATTTTGGTTCCAAGTGTCATATCCGGAAAACTGGCTGGCCTATCCGAGCAGTGACGGACTAGGAGTCACATTCATCCCGCCGGGCGGGGCCGTCGGGGCTCGCGGGCCTTCTCGCCTGGTTTACGGCGCGGTCATCAACCGCTACAGGCCGATTGGAGACAACAGCCTGTGGACAAGGTTACAGCAGCGCAGCTTCCGCTACGTGGGAGGCCGCGGCGCCCTGGTCGAAGCCACGAACGACCTCCTTGACAGCGCGCTGCAGAATAACCCGCATCTCGATTTCGCCCGCGGCTCGGACCGGCGCGGCTCAATCGACGGAGCGCCGATTATCGCCTTGACGCTCGTCGGACGCTCGCCCTTAACCGGACGCGGCGAGCGCGCGCAACTCTACGCCCGTGAACTCGAAGACGGTGACATCCTCTATGCGATCTGCGTCGCCCCGGACGACGAGTACGACATTTTCCGCCCGGCCTTCGAGCGAATGCTGCGCGGCCTGAAGATCAACGACAAGGAATTGCGGCGCGATTGATGGATTGAGGATGGAGGATCGTAGATAGAGGATCGCGCCATTGCCTGTAAGGCGATCTTCTATTCTCGATTCTCTATACTCGATCATCAATCCTCGATCCTCTATCCTCTATCTTCGATCCTCGATCTAGCTGGCCCGCCGCAACTCTTCAGGTTGATTCTCCTGCTGTAGACGTTTCAGGTAATCGATAAAACTCGACGCCGCGCGTTTGGATATCTCTTCGAGGTTGCATTGCAGCAGCGATTGGCACTCCTGTTCGACATTGCAGCCGATTTCGCGTCCGAGGTTCCGGATCATCCAGAGCTGTTTTGGCGTCACCAGGTCGTTCAGCGTCTTGGGCCGCGGGTCGCGCGCGATGCTCGGCGATATCCCGCCGTTCTCTTCGATGACGTCGGACTCGGGGCGGTAAAGTTCGCGGGCGATGCCGAATTTCACGGCGGCGCGTTTCAACGCGTCGTGTTCGGCCTTCTTGATGCCGGTCTCGGTGTCGGCGGGGCCGGTGCCGACGCCTTCGCGCGTTACGCCGTCGATGGTGATCGAGGCGGTCACCGCGACCATGTCCCCTATCTGCGTGATGTTGCGGACGGCGTGCGACCAGTCGGGCGCGACGCGGTCCAGAATGTCGGCCGCCGTGTGCCATTCGATGTATTCGACCCAATGGGTGTTCCCTTGACGATCGGTCCACCCTTCGCGCGTTTTGATCAGCCTGGAATCTATCGGCTGTCGCAGCGTGCGCAACAGGTTTGCGAAGGCCAGCGGAACAATCTGCGCCGATTGCGACGGCTCAGCCCGATCCGCATCAATCGCCTTCGGTTTAGGTTCGGCCTCAGTTTCGGCTTGGACGGCTTGCGCATTTTCTTCTACGAGTCCGGACGGGGAAAACCCGCCCCTGCCTTCGTCATTCATCTCGTGGTCCTCCTGGCGCCTCCCAGGCTCGTGGGTCTCGGTTTTCGCTTTCCCCGGAGCGTCTTCGCGCAAGGGCGATTCGGCGGATTCCGCAAGCGCGTTTCCTTCTGCGCCTGCCGCGTTCGTCGCCGCATTCGCCGCCAGCGAATGTTTAACGGCCAGGATGTGCTCGCACCGAAAGGCTTGGTCGCCCGCCCACAGCCGCTCGAATTCGGCGCATGAACAGCGCACGCGCCCGATTTCGTCCCTCCAGACTTCATAACTTTCCTGACGCCCGCGCGTCGCGGCCGTCTTCACGAAATAGCGCGAGCCTTCGCGCGTCACTAATCCCATCGCCGCCAGGTTCTGCGCGCGCCTGTCACGTTGAGCCGCTTTTTTGCTTTCAGCCCCTTCAATTCCTTTCGCCCGTTCCTTGATTTGATCGACAGCAACGTCTGTAACAGCTTCTTTAGGCCTCATTCTCACACTGACTCCTTAAATCGATTCGTACGGCATTGGGCGGCATTGGCGCGACATTGTGTGTGTGGCAAGCGAGTAACACTGTGAACGCTTGTCTTGCCGTACACCCCTCGCCGGCACTCCAATGCCGCCCAATGCCGTACGGATCGATTTAAAATCGACGCCCCGGATCATCCGAACCGAAGATCAGACCGCCCGACCTTTCATACTGCGACAATTCGAACCTCAGGGCGTCAAACGAGGTCCAAGATAGCAGAATGTTATTTGTGTTGCAAGTATGAAACGTTGCGTATCGCCTACGCAACGGTCTTATGACATGTACATATGCTGTCCGCTAATAAAGCACTAAGCGTATTGGCGAAAGACAGGGTGAAGTGGCGAGGGGGAGGGCAGGGAAGGAAATGATTGCGGCAGATGCGTTAATGAGAGCGAGAGTGAATTGGACCACGTGGCACATGCCTTGCGAAGGGCGAAGGCTGCGATCGACCTTGTCTGCAAATCGGATCCGGGCAACTCGCCCAGACGCTTACAAGCCAATTCACAGCGAAGGCGCCGGGGCGCAGGGCGCCGGCGTAAGGGAGGATATAGATGAGCGCGATAATCAAATTCGCCGATCACATTCCAAGCCGGCCTCCTATCACGGAGAGCCTTCAAGAAGAGTTCAATAACATCAACTCGCCGGACACCCCGCTCGAGCAGAAACTGGCCTCCGCTCTCTCATGCATCATGCAACTCCAGATGCGAATCTCCGACATGCAGGAAAAGATGGCGCAATCGGAGAGGGACGTGAGTATAAAAGAGATGCTGCTTCGCAACGCGACGTTGCGGGAGCGTGAACTACGCACGCAATTGGTGGGAAGACTCTGGTGACGGCTGACTCTGTGAATTTGCTGCCTGCCTTTTCCATTTTTCATTTTCCATTTGATGTGTCATCGGCCATTGCCAGAAGCGCGGATTAGCCTATGCCCGCGTCCTATCGGGAGATTTGCGGAACAAAGACCGATGACACATCAAATGGAAAATGAAAAATGCTCTTCTTGAATTACCGCAATGGCCAAAATATGGGAATGACCAGCAATGTCACGGCCATGACGCAGATCGTCAGGATACCTCCCACACGAACGTAATCAGCGAATCGATAGCGGCCTGGCCCGTAAACTATCGCGCAGGCGGGTTCGAGAGGCGTGGAGAAGGAGGTCGAGGCGGCGATGGCGATCGTCATGGCGAAGGCGCGGGGGTTGACGCTCAATTGCTGGGCTACATTGATGGCGATCGGCGTCAGGAGCAGCGCCACCGCAGCGTTGACCATCGTCTGGGTGAGCGCGACGGCGAAGATGAAGAACCCGCCCATCACCATGACCGGCCCATAATCTCCGAGGTATTGCGTCACATATTGAGCCGCCAGCCTCGCGGCGCCCGTCTTCTCCATCGCCACGCCCATCGGCAACGTCGCCGCGATCAGCACGATGATCGGCCACTCGACTCTGGCGTAGGCTTCGCGCGCCGTGATGCAGCCGGCCAGCAGCATCGCCGTCGCGCCGGCCAGGCTGCAGATCGCGATCGGCGCCAGATTCAGGCCGGCCGTGACAGCCACACCGATAAAGATCGCGACGGCCCAGGCGGCCTTGTTTTTCCTCAGCGGAGTATGTCGAACGTCGTCGAGCGTCAGGAAATTCGGGTCTTCGCGCAGACTGTCGATGCGTCTGCGGCGGCCCTGTATTAGCAGCATGTCGCCGACCCTTAGCTCTATGTCTTCGAGGTTTTCGTAAAGCGCCTGGTCATGCCGGTAGATCGCCAACACGTCGGCGCCGTATCGGGAGCGGAAATGAATTTGTCTGAGCGTGCGGCCCACGAAAGTGGAATTCGGCGCGATGATCGCTTCGACAATCACTGTCTCGGCGTCCTTCCTGCCATCGTGCCTGCCATCGGGCAGTAGGGCGCCGGCTTGCGTCTCCTGAGCTGACATCGTATCGCTTTTGATCTCAAGGCCCTGGCTCTCCTTGATTCTCAGGATCTTGTCCGGTTTTCCTCGGACCAGCAGACGGTCGCCGGGCCGCAGAATCGCCTCTCCGTGGGGCAACACGCGTTCGCCGTCGCGGACGATGCCGATGATGTGCAATTCATATTTGCCGCGGAAGTCGGCTTCGGCCAGCGTTTGGGCGATCAGCGGCGAGCCGGGCGGCACGACGAGCTCGGTCATATAATCCCTCTCCACCCGACCCTCCGCCGCCAATCCGTTCATGCGCCTCGGCAGCAGCCGCGAGCCGAGCAAAGCCATGTAGAGGACGCCCGTAATGACTATCGGGACGCCAATGGGCGCGAATTCGAAAAGCGCAAACGGCTCCAGGCCGTATCTCGGCAGCAGGCCGTTGACCGCGAGGTTGGTGGGCGATCCGGTCAGAGTGCATTTGCCTCCGAGCACGGCGCCGAACGCGAGCGGCATCAAGTACATCGAGGCCGGCGCCTTGAGACGTCTGGCGATGGCGATCACTCCGGGCATCAAGACCGCCGTCGTCACGACATTGCTCATGAAGGCCGCGATCGAAGAAGCCGTCAGCATCATGATGACCAGCAGCTTGGTCTCGCCGTCTCCGGCCAGCCGGTGGAGCCTGTGGCCGATGTCCTCGACCACGCCGGTGTTGAAGAGCGCGGCCGAGATGACAAAGAAACTGGTGAGCGTGACGATCACCGGGTCGCCGAACCCGAGGAAAGCTTCCGCCGGCGTGATGATCCCTCCGAGCGCCAGGGAAAGCAGCATCAGGATGGCAACCATGTCCACCGGCAGCGCCTCGGTCACGAACAGGATTATCGCAAGCAGCAAAACGATGAAGATAAACGCTATATCCACTTTAATTGCGCAATATGGATCTCGGGAAAAGGAAATTAGGCCACGGACGAATACGAATTCTCTTCTTGATTTTGATGACCCGTTTACTTGCTCTCTCTCTCCTGCCGATATTCGTGAATATTCGTGTTCATTCGTGGCCAAATTTCCTTTTCCTAAACGTTATAGTTATTAGATCGGATTGCAAATGAGTGTACGGGGTCGGGCGATTTGTTTAATCGCCCTGGCTGCGGCGCGTTACAGTACCGGGAGCGGTAGCGACCGGGTCACTGGCGCCCGGTCGCTACCGCTCCCG
>DATCXQ010000415.1:0-16865 GCA_036565725.1 Blastocatellia bacterium | reverse complement strand
CCAACGCGACGGCGCAAGCCTCGCCAATCCCCCGCCCGCCGCCGGTGACCAACGCGATTTTGTTATTTAATGTATTCATTACCAATGGAGGGCAAATTTTCTCCTATCGTGGCGCGACAAGACGACGTTTGCCGTCATCGCTCTTCGCTATCCCTGTTTCGTCCAGGTTCACGCGATCCCATAATTTGCAAGTCACCTGTTTGTGCATCTGATCCAGGCCCTCGCAATAGTTTGTGAAATTGCAGCGGCGGACTTCATCGCCGCGCCCTGCTCTGACCTTCAAGACCCAATCGGGGTCGGCCAGCGACGCGCGCGCCATCGCGATGACGTCCGCCTCGCCTCGGCGCAGCGCCGCCTCGGCCAGTTCAAAAGTTCCGATGCCGCCCGAAGTCACGACGGGCGTCGCATAGCCCGCCTCGTTGACGGCGCGTTTGATCGCGGCCGCCAACGGGATGTTGCGTCCGAACGGGCCTCGCTCGTCCGAAGTCGCCGGCGGCATGCATTCAAAACCGCTGCGGCCCGTGTAAGGGTAGACTGCCTGCCCCACCTTCGGCTGCTTCGCGTCGTCGAACTTACCGCCTTTCGAGACCGAGAGGAAATCGAAACCGGCGCGGGCGAATTCGACGCCGAACCAGACCGCGTCTTCGATCCGATTGCCACCCGCGATCACTTCGTCGCCGAGGAAGCGAACGCCGATCGTGTAATCATCGCCGACCCGTTCGCGCGCCGCTCGGTAGACCTCAATCGGCAATCGCACGCGGTTCTCGCGCGGCCCGCCGTAACCGTCGCCGCGCGTGTTGGTCGCGCTCAGGAACGACGCCATCGTGTAAGCGTGCGCGTAATGCAGTTCGACGCCGTCGAATCCGGATTCTCGCGCCCGCCGCGCGGCGGCGGCGAAGATGCCGGGCAAGACCTTCGGCAATTCCGCAACGTGCGGCAAATGCATGTCGGTCACGCGTTCGCGATAGCCGAATCGCAGCGCTTCCAACTCGCGTTCGTCGAGAACACGGTCATGAATCTCATCGGGCGCCGGCGTGAGAAAGGCGCGGACCTCGTTCTCGTCCGCTCCCAGCCACCGCCCATCGTTCGTCATTTCGACCAGGCGCCGGCGATGGCGCTCTTCGACCTTCAAAAATCGCGCGAAGTATTTTTCTTTTTCAGGCCGCCGCCTCACCGTCAGAAAATCGATAATCTGGATGAAGAGCCGCGTGTGTCCGCCGCTCGCCTTCCGCACGACTTCAACCAGTTTGCTCAGGCCCGGGATGAAACGGTCGTGCCCGATGCGCAGCAGCGGCCCGCTCGGGATGTCGCGCACGCCTGTGGCTTCGACCACAATCGCGCCGGGACGCCCCTCGGCGAAGCGCCCGTACCAGTCGAGGATGTTTTGCGTGACGAAACCTTCTTCGGTCGCCCGCCACGGGACCATCGCCGGGACCCACGTCCGGCTCTCCAGCGTCACGCGCCCGACGCGAATCGGAGAGAACAACTGCGACGCGGCGGATTCTTCAGCCTTCGGCCAGCGAGTTTCGGGAAGTTGGTGACGTATCGAATTTTCAGGATGCCACATTTGATTGCGGATTGTGGATTGCGGACTGCGGACTCTCTCCGTTGAGCCGCCGCCACTCTTCGTAAGCCAGTGCGAATTCAGGGTCGCGCTTCTTCAACTTCTCATGAGTGATGCGACCGCTGCGGGTCATCAATTTATATGCGAACGGCAGAGGATCGAGACTCCAATCCTCCCCGATGTTTTCCAGCGTCAGCAGGCTCGAAAAAGCCGCGTCCTGCAACGCCTCGACGACCGGCCGTCGAGTTCGTTCGAATTCTCGCAGCGCGATTGTCACGTCCGGCTGTTCTGCAAAACATTTAGCCAGGGCGATCGAATCATCCAGCGCCAGCTTCGTCCCGGAGCCGATCGAAAAATGCGCGGTGTGCAACGCGTCGCCCAACAGGACGACGTTCTCATGGCTCCAGTTGCGATTCCTCACCAGTGGAAAGTTGACCCAGCGGACGAAATTGTTGGTCAGAAGTTCGTGTCCGCCGAGATCGTCTTCAAAAACATGCTGCAAATATTCACACGTCTCTGCTTCGTTTTTCTTATCGAACCCTGCGGCGCCCCAGGTCGCTTCATCGCATTCAACAATGAAGGCGCTCGTGGTCTCGTCGAATTTGTACGAATGCGCGATGAAACGCCCCGCCCCGTTTTGGCGGAACGTGAGCGTCAGCCCTTGAAACAATTGATTCGTACCCAGCCAGATGTACTTGTTCTTCCGCACGTCAATCGAGGGATTGAAGAAATCCCTATAAGATTGACGCACAACGCTGTTGGCGCCGTCAGACCCGACCATCAAATCGCAATCGCGATACGGTTCGACGTCTGCCACGTTGGTATGAAACCGTAGATCAACGCCAAGTTCGCGGCAGCGTTCGCGCAATATGTTCAGGAATCTCAGCCGGCCTACGCCCGAAAACCTGTTGCCGCGAATCGTGACCCGCTCGCCTTTGTGGACGACGTCGACGTTGTCCCAGATTTCGCAGGCGGCGACGATCTGTTCAAACGAAGGCCGGTCGCCCTCTTCGAGGTAGGAAAAGGTCTGATCGGAAAAGACTATGCCCCAGCCGAAGGTGTCGTCAGGCCCGTCGCGTTCGGCGACGACGATTTCGCGCGACGGGTCCTGCCGCTTCATCAAAATGGCGAAATACAATCCCGCAGGCCCGCCTCCGATTACATTTATCTTCCTGATTCCAGACATACAGAAACAATTCGGCATAGACAGGATGAACAGGATTGTTCAGGATGTTCAAAATGGCCTGTTATTAGTCCTTCTTCGGTTAACCATGAACAATCCTGTTCATCCTGTCCGGTTATTTTTATTTTGCGCGCGCTTACTCTTATAAAACCTGCTCCAGCTCACGAACAACCGGCTTGAGCGATTCTATGTAAGGCGCGAGCGGCGCGTCGCGTTCGAGCGCGGGCGCGCGCAGGCGGACGCGATCATAAACATCCCGCAGCTTAGGCCCGGGTTTCAAGGGTTTCAAGAACTCCAGCCCCTGCGCGGCGCACAGCAATTCGATCGCCAGAATGGTCTCTACGTTGTTGACCACTTGCGCGAACTTCAACGCCGCCGTCATCCCCATTGAAACATGGTCTTCCTTGTTGGCCGAAGTCGGAAGAGTGAAGACCGAAGCCGGATGCGCCAGCACGTTGTTTTCGGCGATCAGCGCGGCGGCCGTGACCTGCGCGATCATCATCCCCGAATTGGTTCCCGGATACGGCGACAGAAACGCCGGCAGCCCCGAAAGCGTCGGGTTGACCAGGCGCTCGACGCGGCGCTCGGCGATCGTGCCCAGATCGGCCACTGCGATCGCCGCGTAATCGAGCGCCAGCGCGACCGGCTCGCCATGAAAATTGCCTCCCGACAAGACCTCACGCTCATCGGTGAAGACCAGCGGGTTGTCCGTGGCGCTGTTGATCTCGACCTCGACTATGCCGCGGGCGTGTTCGAGCGCGTCGCGCACGGCGCCATGAACCTGCGGCATGCAGCGCAACGCGTATGCGTCTTGCACGCGCGGATCGACGGCGCGGTCGCGGTGCGACTCGCGAATCTCGCTCCCTTCGATCAAATCGCGCAACCGCCGCGCGCTCGCTTGCTGGCCGGGGTGGGGACGCGCCGAATGAATCTTTTCGTCGAAAGCCACCGGCGTGCCTCTCAAGGCTTCGAGCGTCATAGCCCCGATCACGTCCGCCGCTTCGGACAGTCTCACGGCGTTGAGCAACGCCAGTCCGCCTACGGCGGTCATCCCCTGCGTGCCGTTGAGCAGCGCCAGCCCTTCTTTGGCTTCGAGCCGGAGCGGGCGGATTCCCGCGCGCCGCATCGCCTCGCCGCCCGGCATGCGCTCGCCGCGGAAGATCGCCTCGCCCTCGCCGATGGCCACCAGCGCCAGATGGGCCAACGGCGCAAGGTCGCCCGAAGCCCCCACGGAACCGCGCGACGGAATGACCGGATGCGCGCCGCCGTTCAACATCGCAATCAATGTATCGATCACCGCCGGCCGGCAGCCCGAGAATCCTTTGGCCAACACGTTGGCGCGATGCAAGATCATCGCGCGCACGGCCTCCTCGGGCAGCGGTTCGCCGACCCCGCAAGCGTGCGAGCGCACGAGGTTCAGTTGCAGTTCGCGTAGTTCGTCCACCGCTATACTGACTTCGGAGAGCGCGCCGAAGCCGGTGTTGACGCCGTAAACCACCTCGTTGCGCGCGACGATTTCTTCGATGAAGCCGCGCGCGCGTTCGACGCGTTCGCGGGCGTCCGACACTAAAGAGACTTCTTCGCCGAAAGCCACTGCTTCCGTTTGCCCCAACGTTAATGAGACGCCATCAAGCTCAATCATTAAATGCCCCCCAAGAAACTCCGGAAGACGGCATTGATTTAACCCTAGAGCGGATCTCAATTGGATGTACGGGAAGGAGCGCTCCGGTACTGTAACGCGCCGCAGCCAGGGCAATTAAACGAATCGCCCGACCCCGTGCACTCATTTGCAATCCGATCTAAGTCGAGAAATGATCTATAGCCCCTCCGGGACGCCGGATATTTGTCCGTGGTTATACCACCGGCTAATATCCAATATCCGCAGCGCCTCCGGCGCAAGACTTGTAATAAACCAATGGCGCGCAAATGCGCGCGCTCCTTATAAGGACATTAAACGCCAAAGCCCGCGCGATCAACTCGGATCGCGCGGGCTTCGCATTGTGAATTGGTTTCGCCAACTATTTATCGAATCGCTACAGGCCTTAAAGTGAATCCGGCCGCGGTTCCCTTTATCTTGTTCGTGCAGGCGACGTAGCAGAATTCGTAGACTCTGTCGCGCGCCAGGTCTTCGAGGTAGTGAAATTCGCCCGTGTGAATTCCCTGCTCGATCAGCAGGTAGTTGTGCAGCGGCATGAATGATCGATACTTATCGCGGAAAGCCTTGGCGTCTTCGGGACTCGGCTGGTATTCGACGCCGCTCGTGTCGCTGCAAATCATGATCGCCCCATTCTGTTCGACCAGCCATTTGGCGGTCTCGACCGTGACGCCGGCGGAATCGTGCGCCGCGATCTTCGCGTGGTCGCTCCCGGTCTCACCCCAGTAGCGCAGCGTCCCGGTGCGGATCAATACGACGTCGCCCGGCTTGAGCTGCGTCTTCTGCTTCTGCAAAGCCTGTTCGAGGTCGGCCACCGTGATCGGATAATTGCTCGGCAGCGCGTCCAGGCCCTTCGACCCGGCGACGTCTATCAACACGCCGCGCGCGATGATCGGCGGAATCTTCGACGCGTCGGCTTTTCGCAGCCCCCAATTGCCTCCCCAGTCTTTCTCGGTGAAGCCGTTGTACCAGTGATTGTCGTCGCCCTCGGTGGCATGGCCCAGGCCGTCAATCTGCGTCGCCACGTTGTCGTTGATGAATAGGGCCGCGCTGTGCCACGCCGTCTTGGTGTCGTTATTGTTGACGACGTCCGGCAGATCGCCCTGTCGCTTGACGCCCTCGGGAGTGCGGAACGAGATAATCTCGCCGGGGCTGTGACCGGGCCATTTGTAAGACGTGCGGTCGTAGAGCACGCCCAGGTCGTAGACCTTCCCGCGGTCGGCGAGCCGCAGCGCGGCCAGCCGCGAAGAGTCGGTCAATTCGTTGAGCGCGCCGACTTCATCGTCCTTGCCCCAAACCCATCCCCAGCCTTTGCCCTTCTGCCATTTCTTCATCGGCGATTGCTGCCCCGCCGCCAACCAGCCAAAGCACATTCCAACTATCAATGTGATTGCAATCAACAAAAGCTGACGTTTCATATTCGGGTCTCCTCAGAAAACGGCGCCCCCGCGTCCTCGCGGGCAGGTCTTGCGGTGAAGCCTGCCCGCGAGGACGCGGGCGCGCCGTCTGATTTTCATTCTTTCAGGGCGTCGCCACGCGACATGAAAGCTCCTCAGAAAATGGATGGGCGCCTGGGAGCGCAGGCATCCTTGCCTGCGTGGTTTCCGGCAATGACCGACTGACCGAAGCAAGCAGGCAAGGATGCCTGCGCTCCCAGGCGCCCCACACTCGTATCGCGATTTTTCATATTACATAACCGATTTGACAGTGCGGAATCCGACGTTCGAGGCCCCGCTGTCCGCCGCGCCTTTGCCGCGGCTGCCGACCAGATAGCGCGCGCAGTATTGATCGCTGCAGAGGAATGATCCACTCTTCTGCACGCGCTTCGGGACGCCGGGTTCTTGCGGATCGAAACTGCCGTCAGGCCCTTTAGGGTTTTTCACCACTCCCTGGGCCGCGAGCTTCTCGAAATAATCGGGCCGATACCAGTCCGAGCACCATTGCCAGACGTTTCCGGCCATGTCGTAAAGCCCGAAGTTATTCGGCGGAAACGCGGTGACCGGCGAAGTCGCGCCGTAACCATCTTCGGCGGTGTTCTTCGACGGGAAGTTCCCTTGATAAATGTTCGCCATCCATTTGCCGCCGGGCTTCAGTTCGTCGCCCCAGGAATAAAGTTTTCTGTCCAGCCCCCCGCGCGCGGCGAATTCGAATTCGGCTTCGGTCGGCAACCGCTTGCCGGCCCACTTTGCGTAAGCGTCGGCGTCCTCCCACGCTATGTGAACTACGGGATGATCTTCGCGACCATTGATCGAACCGCTAGGGCCTTCGGGATTTTTCCAGTTCGCGCCCGGTACGTATTGCCACCACGCGTATGGGTTATCGAGCGGCGCCTCATGGGACGGCGGCGTAAACACAGCGCACCCCGGAACCAGTTTATCCGCAGGCGCGCCGGGAAAATCTTTCGGATCGGGTTTGCGCTCGGCTACGGTCTTGTAGCCTGTGGCCTTCACGAACTTCTCGAATTGAGCGTTGGTGATCGGAGTCTTATCCATCCAGAAGCCGTCGACGGCGGCCTGATGGGCCGGCGCGGCGTCCGGCATGTCGCAAGTATCGCAGCCCATCCAGAAAGTTCCGCCCGGAACCCAGACCATTCCTTCGGGCGCCGGCCCCGGCGCGGGCGCGGAGTTGACGCCTACGGGCTCGCCGTTGGTCATGATCGCCTGCGCGCCGCCGCTATGTGAGCCCGCGCCGTGATAGCCGGAGTGTTCCGATTGTGACTTCGACGCCGCTTGATTCTCCCCTGCGTCGAATATGTACAGGGTCGCAACAGCGACAGTCATAACAACGCCGACCCCGAGTTGCAGCCACAGCCACTTCCGCGATTCCGGCGCCGCGGCGACGTTCTTCTTTATCTTCTTCGAAAACTTCATCTACCTTCGTTTCACTTTCTACTGCTTGATTAGATTTCAAATCGGTGTACGGCAAAGATTGGCTAACCACGGGGGACATGGGGGATCACGAGGGTTGAAGAAGAGAAGAGATATTCCTTCATTTTCGTTTCCCCATGATCCCCCTGCCCCCGTGGTTGATCCCGGACACGCAATCGAAATCCGAGCCAGTTTTGAATTGAGGCGCCGATACAGTATCGCGCATAACGGTACCGACGTTTACGCGCGAGGCGCCGTATCGATATTTAAGCCTTCCCCGTTTTGCGTTTCAGCAATTGATCCGCGAGCACGCCTATCAAGATCACCGCGCCCATCACCGCGAAATTCAATGAACTCGGAATGCCCAGCAGGTTGACCAGGTTTTGTAAGACCTGCAACAGAGCCGTGCCGAGCAGAATGCCGACTATCGAACCTTCGCCGCCCCGCAGACTGCATCCGCCGAGTACCGCCGCCGCGATGCCGTAAAGCTCGAAGAAACTGCCGTGCGACGACGGCGAAACCGAGTTGGTGTCGAACGCGAAGATGACCGCCGCAATCCCGGCCAGCGTCGCGCAAATGATATATGCGCTGGCGATCATCCTTTTCGAGTTGATTCCGGAATAGCGCGCCGCATCTTCGTTGTTTCCAACGGCAAAGAGATAACGGCCGTAAACCGAACGATGGATCAGCACCCACATCAATGCGGCAATAACAATGAGCAGCACGAACGGCGCCGGTATGCCTATTAATTTGCCAGTCGCCAGGCTCTGAAGCCATTCCAACCCAGAGGCGTCTCCAAAACCTTTGGTCTCGTCGTCGGCGACGAAACGCGCCAGGCCGCGATAGAACAACAGCCCGCACAACGTCACGATAAACGGTTGAATGCGGACGCGGGCGACCAGGAACCCGTGCAACCACCCCAGCCCCACCGCCGCGGCAATAACCAACGATACCGCCGCGAATCCGGGCACGCCCCATTGCTTGATCGCCATTGACAGCAGCACTCCGAGAAGCGCCAGCACCGACCCGACCGACAGATCAATGCCGCCAGTGATGATCACCGCGCCAAGCCCGAGGCCGAGCAGTCCGTAAGCCCCGATCAATTTTCCCGTGTTTTGCAAATTTACGGGTGAAAGGAACACCGGTTCCTTAATCGCTGTGATCGCGCACAACACGACGAGAAGAATGAAGATGCCTAGCTCTTTTTTCATACCTGATGAATCAATACCGCGAGCGGTAGCAAGCGCGGTTCAATCAATGGATCGCCTCAGGGAGCCGCGCTCGCTACCGCTCGCGGCGCTGATTACCCACGGCCAAACGCATGATCGATTCTTCGTTCGCTTCGGCGCGGCGCAGGACGCCGGTCAGATTGCCCTCGTGCATCACGGCTATGCGGTCGCTGATGCGAAGAATCTCTTCCAACTCGCTGCTGATGACAATCACCGCCGCGCCATCGGCGGCCAGTTGATTGATCAATTCGTAAATCTCGCTCTTCGCGCCGATGTCTATGCCGCGCGTCGGCTCGTCGAAGATGATCACCTTCAATTTACGCAGCAGCCACTTCGCCAACACGACCTTTTGCTGGTTGCCTCCGCTGAGTTGCGAAACCAGCGCCTCGACCGAAGGGGTTTTAACGCGCAGCTTCGACGACATCTCGACGGCGGCCTTGTTCTCGGCGGTGAAATCGACCAGACCGCCTCTGGCGTAACTCGTCAAAGTCGCCAGCGTGATGTTCTCCCGCACCGTCCAGGCCGTTATCAGCCCTAGATTGCGTCGATCTTCGGGAATCAGACAGAGGCCTTTGTTGATCGCCTCCTGTGGTGAAGAGATTTTCAACTCTTGGCCGTCGAGCATGGCCTTGCCGCCGAGCGCCGGCTCGACGCCGAAGAGAGCCTGCGCGACCTCGGTGCGTCCTGCGCCGACCAGACCGGCGACGCCGAGGATTTCGCCCCGGCCCACGTTGAACGAAATGGGCTTATCCGGATAACGACGCGTGCGCAAGTCTTCGACGACGAAGTAATCAGGCTGAACGGATTCGGTTTTCGGCGTGTGGACGTGTTGCAGATCGCGGCCGACCATCAACTGCACGATGCGGTCGTGATTCGTCTCTTCGCGTTCGAGAGTTCCGGCGTTGGCGCCGTCTCGCAGCACGACGACGCGGTCGGCGATCTCGGTCACCTCGCCCAGCCGGTGTGAAATGTAGATGACGCTGACGCCTTGCGAGCGCAGATCTTTCACGACTCCGAGCAGTCGATTGGTCTCGGTCAGCGTGAGGCTCGACGTGGGCTCGTCCATAATCAGCAACCGCGTGTCGAGCGAAAGGGCCTTGGCGATTTCGATCATTTGGCGATGGGCGATTGAGAGATCGCCGACTTGCGCGCGCGGCGAGACTTCGACGCCGAGCCGTCTGAGAAACTTTTCGGTCTCGGCTTCGATCCGTCGCCGGTCGATCAGATTGAGGAATCCACCGAAGCGAGGCTCGCGTCCGAGAAAGACATTCGCGGCGACATCGAGGTTCGGCAGCACGTTCAGTTCCTGATGAATGAACCCGATGCCCAATCGCATCGAATCGTTCACCGAATGGATCGTGACAGCTTCGCCGTCAATGCGAATCTCGCCCGCGTCCGGCTGATGGATGCCGCCGAGAATTTTCATCAGCGTGGATTTGCCCGCGCCGTTCTCGCCGACCAGCGCGACGATCTCGCCAAGGCGCGCTTCGAACGAAACGTTGTTGAGGGCGACCACGCCCGGGAATCGTTTGCCGATCCCACGCATTTCGAGCAACGGTGTTGTTGTGCGATTCATTCAGAACTTTAGGACAAAGGCTTTGCCACGGAGGCACAGAGACACAGAGAGATGAAAAGAAAAAGAGCGCCTCTATTGGTCCTCATTATTCTCCCTCTGTGTCTGCGGTGGCTCTGTGGCAAAGCCTTTGTCCCCAAATTGCCTGGTTTGATTTAGCTGCGCCCACGCAGCTTATTGATCTTTACTCTGAAATCTTCGACGCCGTCTTTCTTGATCGCCAGCGTCGGAACGATATCCAGTTTGCTCGTCGGGATGCCCGATCTGTCGCCGCCGATGGCTTTCGCAATCTTGATCATTGATTGATATCCGAATTCGAAAGGCTGCTGCACGATGGTCCCGTAGATGGCGCCCTCTTTGATCCCGCTCAGAGTCGCGTCTTCTTCGTCGAAGGCGACGATCTTCACCTTGCCAATTTTGCCAGCTTCTTTGACCGCGCCCAAAATGGCAGGCCCGTTGTACGACCAGAGTCCGACCATTCCGGCGAGGTCCGGATATTTGACCAGCGTATCGGCGGCGTTCCTTTTGGCGTTCACACTGTCGCCGCCGTCGGTGCGGACTTCTATGATCTCGACTTTCGTGCCTTCCAGCGTTTGCTTCAATCCGCGGTAACGATCTTGCGCGTTTTGCACGTCCATAGATCCGACGAAGACCATGATTCGGCCCCCTTCCGGCAGCGCTTCCTTGACCAGTTGGCCCGCCTGACGGCCCGCAGCTTCGTTATCGGTGCCGATGTAGCAGGCGCGGTTGCTGTTAGGCGCGTCGCTGTCCTGCGTGAAAACCACCGCCTGACTGGCCGCGCGGTTGATCAGTTGCGTCTGATTTTGGGGGTCAACGGGGCTGATGGCTATCCCGTCAACGCCTTTCGCCAGCAGGTCGTCAACGATGCGCTGCTGCCCGGCGGCCGTGGGCTCTGAATTGATCCTGAATTCGATCTCGACATTGGGCAATTCCGCCTGCGCTTTCTCAGTGCCTTTGCGCGCGATCGTCCAGAAATCCGACGTGTTATTTGTAATGAACGCGATTCGCGTCTTCTTGGCCTCGCCCATCTTGTTGCACGACGCGTTCGCCAGAATCAGCAATGAAATCAGGATAAAAATTACACTCCGTCCGGGAGATGCCTTCATGAACTTGTCCTCCTACACTGGGTTGAGCTTGTGATGGAATGACGAGGCAGAGGGCTATGCCATATTCCATATGCCATATGCCATATTTCATACGCCATACGCCAAATTTCATATGGCGTATGAAACATTATTGCGCTGAAAACTTGAACACCGTCGTCGTCTGATACTGCCCGCCTTTTTTCAGGACCGTTGACGGGAAGTCCTTTTTATTCGGCGAATCCGGAAAATGCTGTGTCTCGAGACAGAAGCCGTTGCGCTTGTTGTAAGTCTTGCCGGCTTTGCCCTTCATCTCTTCGAGAAAGTTGCCGATGTAAAGCTGGACGCCGGGCTCGGTAGTCAAGACTTCCATCACCCGGCCCGTCTTCGGTTCGTAGACCTTCGCCGCCTGACGCAATACTCCGGTCTGGCCGTTGACGACGAAGTTGTGGTCGTAGCCGCTGCCGAACTTCAACTGCTCGTCGTCCTGATTGACGCGCGCGCCGATCGCCGTCTGCTGCGTGAAGTCGAAAGGCGTGCCTTTGACGCTTCGCAGTTCGCCGATCGGGATCAAAGTCGCGTCGACCGGGGTGAAGCTGTTGGCGTTGATCGTCAACTCATGGTTCAGGATGTCGCCGCTGCCCTGCCCGGCCAGGTTGAAATAGGAATGGTTGGTCAGGTTGACCACCGTGTCTTTGTCGGTGGTCGCCGAATAATCGATCCTCAATTCGTTCTTGTCGGTCAGCGTATAAATTACTTTGACCGAGAGATTGCCGGGATAGCCCTCGTCGCCGTCATTGCTCAGATGTGTCATTTCGAGCGCGACCCCGACTTTCGTGGGAACCTGTCGCGCCTTCCAGACGGCCTTATCGAAACCTTTGATCCCGCCGTGCAGATGATTCTCGCCGTTGTTGACTGCCAGCTTGTACTCGGCCCCATTGAGCGTGAATCGCCCTTTCGCGATGCGGTTGGCGTAGCGGCCCGTGAGCGTCCCGAAGAACGGGTGGCCTTTCAGGTATTCGTCCAGACTGTCGAAGCCGAGGACGATGTCGTCCATCTTGCCGGCGCGGTCGGGGGTCTTGAGCGAAACGACTATGCCGCCGTATGTGGTGATCCTCGCTTCGACGCCGTTCGCGTTGGTCAGCGTGTAAATCTCCACGCTCTGCCCTTCCTTCGTCTTTCCGAAATCTTCTTTCTTCAAAGTCGCCTTCCCCTTTCCGCCGAAACCGCACAAAAGCGCGACGGCCGCGCAAAGTGTCAAAGTTGAAATCGTTTGTCGTAACTTCATCGTCATCTCCGTTGCTGTGAAATCTCTGACAGATTTGTGGGAAATATCTGGCTCAAGTTCGCGTCACGAACTATACTTCAGACGCTATCCAACCACCACTCGGAGCGCAACATGACCGACACTAATCTCAGATCGTCACTCTCATTATTGCCCCAACAGATGCTTGTGAGGGCCAGGCTTGAAGACCATCGCCTGCAAGATACAGGAGCCGAAACGGAGGCGCAACTGGACGCCGTATTCTCCGGGGTCGCCCTGACCGGGCGGTCAGTCGCGGTCGCCGTGGGCAGCCGAGGCATCGATCAGATCGCCACGGTGGTCAAGGCAGCTATCGCGAAACTCAAACGCTACGGCGCGCGCCCATTCATCTTCCCCGCGATGGGGAGCCACGGCGGGGCGACGGCGGAAGGACAGAAAGAGATTCTGGCCGCCTTCGGCGTCACCGAGGAATCCGTCGGCGCGCCGATCAACGCCTCGATGGACACCGTCGAGATCGGGCGGACCGAAAACGACATCCGCGTCTTCGTGTCTCGCCCTGCGATCGAAGCCGACGCCATGCTGTTCATCAACCGCGTCAAGCCCCACACCGATTTCGCGAGCGAGCGAATCGGCAGCGGGGTGCGCAAGATGCTCGTCATCGGGTTGGGCAAGGCCGCGGGCGCGTTCGAATGCCACCGCTACGCGTCGGGGCCGAACCCGAAGTTCGGATATGAGCGGACGTTGATCGAAGTGTCGGGCTTCGTCTTGAACAACCTTCCGTCGATCTTCGGACTGGCGCTGGTCGAAGACGGCTATCACAAACTCGCCCGCATCGAGGCCATGGCCGGGCCACAGATCGCGTCGCGCGAGCCCGAGCTGTTCAAACTCGCGCGCGCGTGGATGCCTGCGCTGCCCTTCGAGCGTATTGACGTTCTCATTATTGATGAAATGGGGAAAAACGTCAGCGGATCAGGAATGGACCCGAACGTCATCGGACGCCGCGAAGGCATCAACCGGCGCCAGGAGGCGCGCGCAATCTACGTCCGGTCCCTGACGCCTGAGACACACGGCAACGCGATCGGCGTGGGCATGGCCGACGTAGTTTCGGCGCGGCTGGTAAACGGGATGGATAAGCTGAGCACCTATACCAATGCGCTGGCGGCCATGGCCGCGGGATCAGTGCGCATCCCGATGCATTTCGCGAACGACGCCGAATGTCTGGGCGCCGCGCTGCGGCTCGCCGGCGCGGATTCGGCCGAGGCGCGCATCGTGCGCGTGCGCAACACGCTGGCGCTCGACCTCTTCGTCGCGTCATCGGCTTACGCCCAGGAGATCGCCGGGCGCGACGACCTGACCGTCCTGCAATCATCCGCAGATTGGCGATTTACAGATGACGGCGATTTCGACCCCGCCCATGACCTTCTAAAAATCCCCGGCGGATTCATGCCAGGAGACTTATAGGACTTATAGGAATTATAGGAATTAGAGTGGATTGCAAATCAATGTACGGCATACTGAGATGACAGTACGAATCAGTACCGCGAGCGGTAGCGAGCGGGCTTCAGGCTAAGCCACGCTCGCTACCGCTCGCGGTACTGATCCAGTCAGCCTTCCCGTACATGCAATCGCAATCCGCTCTAGTGTGTCCTATAAGTCCCATCGCCTGGCGCTCAAAGGGGATTTCCCTGTCATGAGCGCAGATCGGCCAGCATCTTCAAAACCGATTTCCGCAACGGCCTCATCGGCGACAAGCTCGCCAGTTGAATCAGTCTCACGACGATCTCTACCGTGTGTTCCATCAACCTGCGCGTCCTGTGTTGCCCGCTCGATTCGTCGTGAATCCAGAACAGAACTACGCCCATGTGATAAAGCCAGAGAAGCGCCGGCAGTTCCGCCGCCAGGTCGGGTGGGATCTTCGCTTTGGCTCCCCTTACCACTTCGGCGAATAATTCAATGCTGGCGCTTCTGGCGGGTTCCGATTCGGGGCTGAATGGGTTGAGCGGACTTTGCGGGTCGGCGGCCGTCTTGAAGAGAACCCCGGCGAACTGATGATACGGCGCCATGTCTTTCAGAATTTGCCCCATCACGCCGAGCAGACGGTCTTTCAGCGCGCGCTCCTTCTTCAACGCCTCGGCGCAGCTTTCCGCGTGAATCTCATGCATCCGCTCATAGTAGGCCTGGATCAGATGCTCCTTGGAGCGGAAGTGATAATAGGTGGCGCCGGGCGCAACCCCGGCCATCTCGGCGATCGCGCGCATCGTGGTCTCCTCATAGCCGCGCTCGCCGAACATCTTCAATGCGGTTTCCAGAATCAAGGATCTGGTCTGCTCGCCCTTGCTGCCCGCCTCTCCCGACTCCACGGTCAGCGCTCTCTTGTGCAAAGTTTTTTTTCGCAAGGTTCAATACCTCTCTGTCCGGGGCGCCTGATATCCGAATCTGAACCGCAGGCTCGAAACTTTCACAACGAAGCGGCGCGCCAACGGCATCAGTTCGGGCGAACTGAATCTGATCGCCCAGCCGCGATACTCACGCAACGCCCATAGACACATCAACCACCCTTTCGCCCCGCGATAATAATTTCCTTCGTCGCCGACCACCGTGAGTTCTTTCAGCGTCGCCGCGTGATCGAGTTGCGGATAGCGCTTGCGGGCTGCTTCAGAGCCTGCGGCGATGAAATCCAGATCGACGTATTTTGTCTGCGCCTGTAGCCACTCCTTGATGCGGCGACAGAGATGGCAGTTCATGTCATATAGTATTGTCAGCGTCTTCATAAATTGGGACCGGTCAGTCCGCCTCTCGGCGTCTATTGCAAAGGTCCTGCGCCGCTTCCGCCCAGGTAGGAAACTGGAAAGTAAATTTCGACTGTAGCAATTTGCCCGGGGTCACCCGCCTGCTCTTCAAGACGAGTTCGCTTTCCGTTCGCAGAAAAAACGCTCCGACCTCCAGCATCAACGACGTCGCAGGCAAACCGAAGGAAAGGCCCGCCGCCGACCGCAGCGCGCTCATGAACTCAGAGTTGGGTATCGGGTTTGGGGCGGCGAGGTTGATAGGCCCTTCAAGATCGTCGCGTTTTATGAGCCAGTAAACGGCCCGGACGAAGTCTTGATCGTGTATCCAGGAGACATACTGCCGGCCGTCTCCGGCGCTTCCCCCGAGGCCGCATTTCGCCAGTGTAAGAAGCGTATCGAACACGCCGCCACGGTCCGGACTCATTGTTATCGCCGAGCGCATAATAACTTTGCGAGTATAGGGCGTGGCGGACTCGTTGAGTTCGCTTTCCCATGCGGTAGCCACATCGATGCTGAAACGCCAGGTGTCCGGCGCGTCCGGCTCCGAACCGCCCAGTACCCCGGTCGCTTCGTCATTGGGCGCGTCGTAGCGATGAGCGTAGATGGTCGCCGTGCTCGCCTGAAGCCATACGCTGGGCGGGCGTGACGCCCGGGCGATCGCGTCCCCCAGAACCCGCGCTGATTCTACACGGGACTCCTTGATCAACCTGCGGTTCTGAGCGTTGTAACGACAGTTTACGTTGTGTCCGGCCAGGTTGATGACGACATCCGCCCCTTCGATCACAGTCGTCCAGTCTCCCAACGTTCGGGCGTCCCATTCCATCACGCGCCACACCGCTTTTGTCGGCATCCTACTGAGGATGACGACTTCGTGCCCGGCCTGGTGAAAGGCGCGGGCGAGAATTGTCCCGACCTGACCTGAGCCGCCCGGTATTATGACTTTCATCGCCTCTTCCCCTCCTACGCTGATCAGAGAACCGCCCCAGATCAAACTCACTGCGTTATGGAGCGGAAAGGCATCCGCCCTGTCTCCTCAGGCTCGGCCACTATCGTGCAACCATCTGGAAGCACTGGCGGCGGCGCATAGGCCAGAACGCCGCGACGGCGAATGCGACTGAAGACGTATAAGTTGAAGAAGTGCATTGCGCCCAGCGCGACCAAAACTGTCCCGACCTTCCATGACAGCGCCTCGATCGCCCCTTGCAGGTCCACCACGTCATAACCCAGCTTCAGCGCCAGGCTGATGTAACCAAGGTTGATGAGATAGAACCCGACGACCATCAGGTGGTTGACCGAATCGGCCAGCGATTCATTGCCATGAAAAACGTCGACCAGGAAGACCCGGCCATTCCGATGCAGCGTCCGGGCGACCCAAACGGTGAGCGCGACGCTGGCCGCAAGATAAAGCAGATAGGTGAAAACGATGTGGTTCATCCTGACCTCCGTGTGGTTGTCCATTTTTCGAACGTGTTCACTTATTTCTGAACGCGTTCAAAAATATAGCTCCGAGGCGGGGACCGAGTCAACAGAAAAATTTGAACACGTTCAATTATCCAGCGGGCGGCCGTCTTCCGGAGATATTCGCCTCGATGACTATATGCCCGGCGCGCCAAGATCTGGATTGAGGCGACGAGTCAGT
>DATCXQ010000277.1:0-8875 GCA_036565725.1 Blastocatellia bacterium | reverse complement strand
GCCTGCCGCGATAGTGTGGATCGACAACATGGGCGCGCGCATGCGCACGCCGGCCACCTGCGTCTCGAATTCGCGCTCGAGTTCGCCGGCGTAATGTGAGACGTCAGTGGACGTGCCGCCCATGTCGAAACCGATTACCTTACCGAACCCGGCCATCTCCGACGTTCGCGCCATGCCCACGATGCCGCCCGCCGGGCCGGACAGGATGGAGTCCTTGCCCTGGAATCGGCGGGCCTCGGCAAGCCCGCCGTTCGACTGCATGAACATCAGACGTGCGCCGGGCAGTTCGCCGGCCACTTGATCGACGTAGCGCCGGAGAATGGGCGAGAGATAGGCGTCAACTACCGTCGTGTCGCCGCGCGATACGAACTTCATCAACGGGCTGATTCGATGGGAGACCGACACTTGCGTGAAGCCGGTCTCGATCGCCATCTCGGCGACGCGTCGCTCGTGCTCCGGGAAGCGATAGCCGTGCATGAAGACGATGGCGACGCCGCGGAAACCCTCGGCGTATACGGCTTCAAGATCCGCCCGCACGCCTGGCTCGTCGAGCGGGGTCACGACATCGCCACGCGCGCCGATGCGCTCGGCCACTTCAACTACTTTTTTGTACAGCAGCTCGGGCAGGCGAATTTCGCGGTCGAAGATGCGCGGGCGGTTTTGATAGGCGATTCGCAGCGCGTCGCCGAAGCCTTTCGTGGTGAAGAGCGCCGTCGGCTCGCCCTTGCGCTCAAGCAAAGCGTTGGTGGCGACAGTTGTTCCCATTTTCACCGCCTCGATGCGTTCGACCGGAATGGGCGCGCCGTCCTCGACGCCGAGCAGCCGGCGGATGCCTGCAACCGCGGCGTCGCGATATTGTTCGGGATTCTCCGACAGGAGTTTGTGAGTGACGAGCGAGCCGTCGGGGCGCTTCGCGACTATGTCGGTGAAAGTGCCGCCGCGGTCGATCCAAAATTGCCAAAGGGATGATGTGTCCATTATCTTATTGCCTCTGTTCCATACTGTTCCGATTCTCTTCTATACCATATCGTATCTTTGGTTGTTACGCCTGATCTATATTCATCGACAAGCAGTGGTGGAAATAGTTGAATCACAGCGTTTTGAGATGATAGTAAGGCTCCGCCATACATTGGCATAAGAGATGCTAAACCTATTGTCGACGAGTGATTTTAGTTATGCTGGAAAGCAGATTGAACAGTTTAGGAGAGAATCGATCTTTCAAGGAGAAAATTATGTCGAGACCAAGAATTACGCGGATCATTTGGGCTTTATTGTTGCTGATGAGCGTCGGACAGGCAGCCTTTGCTCAAGGCGCTAGACGCTGGGTTTTACTCGGACAGACGACGGTGGACGGCCAGAGGGATCGTGACTCAATCGCGATAGGCCGATCTGAAGGGACATTTCGAAGCATTCAGCTACGCGTCTCGGGCGCCCCGGTCGAGTTCCAGCGCGTGGTGGTCCGTTTCGCGAATGGGACCAGCGAAGAGGTCGAGTTCCGCGACTACATCCCCGCCGGCGGCCAGACGCGGGCCATAGACCTGCGCGGTAACGACCGGGTGATCAGCAGCGTCGATTTCCTCTACAGCAAAGCCAGATGGCGGCATGGCGCGCGACCGAGAGTGACGCTCTACGGAGATAAATTCATTCCGCGGCACGCTCCCTGGGAACTGCTCGGACAGACGACAGTGGACGGCCAGAGGGATCGTGACACAATCGCGATAGGCCGATCTGAAGGCAGATTTCGGAGCATTCAGCTTCGCGTCTTTGGCGCCCCGGTCGAGTTCCAGCGCGTGGTGGTCCGTTACGGAAACGGTACAAGTGAAGAGGTCGAGTTCCGCGACTACATCCCCGCCGGCGGCCAGACGCGGGCCATAGACCTGCGCGGCGATGACCGGGTAATCAGCAGCGTAGATTTCCTCTACAGCAAAGCCGGATGGCGGCGTGGCGCGCGACCGAGAGTGGCGCTCTACGGACGCTGAGGTCAACTACTCCATCTACAGCGCGGGGACGCGCTGTAGATGGAACTTGCGGTTTCAGGCCCTTCCGATCACAGGCAAATCTCCTGGCCGGGTTGAGAAATCTCGCCACAATACTGACGCCCGGCGGCTTCCTCAAGTGAAAACCCAGTTGCGAATGATTCGGCAGGATGCCCTTGAACATGCTGACATTTGGCGCCCATCAACCGCTATGCAGCTACTACCTGACCGGCGCCGCCTGCCCACTTCATTACCCGTCTGTTGTGGCTTCCGGCATCTTCACATCGTTTTATTCTCTTGCTCAATCGGGAATCCGTGATGGATCAATTCGTCAACAAGCCTTTCGCGAAAGTCCGGCCGGTTGATTGCGGCGAAGAGTTTGTTGGATTGCTTTGTTTTTGCAATCGTGACCTCCCGGCCCGCGCGTCTCTCACACATCCGAATCCACACCCCGCCATCGATCAAATCACATTTAAACCATCGGTTGGGACAATGAAATGCAATCACTCGCAAGTGATGACGGAGAACGCTCAACGCCGGCAATCTCTCGTCTGTCGCGCTTGTCGCTACAGTTGTCGCAATTTTAGTGTCGGCTTGTCGCTTTTGCCGAAAGGTCGGATTGCGCTGCGCTTCGCTTTCTGACGCGTCGAGTTCCGACGGGAAGTCGTCATCCTGTTCAACAATCTTGCCCGCCTCATCAGGTGAATTAGTGGACTCGATTGTCTCACGCTCATCGCCGGGCAAGACTCGATCCGCGCTGGCGCCGGCCTCGGTCATCTGAACTCTGTAGGTATTGTCCTTCACGCTCGGACTGTGGTTGAACTTCGCAGACCTGTTGCGGATGTAAATCAATGTGACCGCGGCCAGAATCAATTCACCAAAATTCGCCGCTCGAATCCACGCGTCCCATCGCGCCAGAAACGCCGCCGATGATTCTTCAGGCTTCTCAGGTTTTGCAAGCTCAATCGGACTGGTCGAGAGGGAAGAGGATTGATCGAGAATGCCTCGACCGGACCGCGCACGCTTCAGATTTCCAGTCTCCGCCGCGCGTCGTAGCTGATACGCAGTATCGTTTCGCAGGCGCTCAGCTTTCGATATCGCCTCCGCTATGCGGACGTTATCGCTTGAAATCCGCTCGGCGCCTTCGTTATACGTGATCACACTCGCTTCGTATTTGGCCTCTTGCGATTGAAGAGTTAGCAAGTGACCTTGCGCCCAAAGCAAAAAACAGAAGTGACCAATAACAAAGCAGAGCGTGACCGAATCGAGAATGGAAACGCCGCGCGCGAGTCGCGCGTCCCTCGAATCGCTATAATGCAATGTGCCCACGCATAGCCAAGCGAGCAACGCGCCCACGCTCAACATAATCGCGCCGATGTAGCCTTGTAGCTTGCCGGCGCTTCCGAAGATTGACGCAGTTAAAACGGGATTCAACACGGAAAATATAAGCAGCATCGGAAACCAAAACCGCCATTTGCCATGCGCGAATATCTGGCCTTCAGGCTCATCGAGCCAGTTGTGAAACCTCTGTCCAAATTTGAGTCTTTCTTTCATTGTGGTTGCCTTTCTTCTCATTGAAGGCGTGAGCGATTATCTATTGGGGGCGCTAAACAGAGAATCGAACCGATGTCAATCTCGCTATACACTTGGTTGATGTCTGGGCGTGTGCGATGGTTCCACATCGTCGCGCCTTTTGTAATGTTCAGTCAATAGTGAACGCGAATCTTTTGATACTGCCTTACGCCTGACGCGGGCAATAATCAGCATCATCGGTTTGCTTCGGAAAGAAAAATGAGCTGGGCCGACAACTCGGCTTCATTCGTGTGTCGTGATGAGGCAGATCTGCGATGGCTTCCCTCTGTGCGGCTTGCTTGTTCGTGAAATGGCGCAACCTGAGCCGCTGCCGGTAAGCGGCTCCGCCGTCGGTGTGGATGTCGGCATCAGCAGTTTTACCTTGAGTAATGGCGGAAAACTTGAGAACCCGCGCCATCTCTCCGCAATCCTGGAGGGAGATTGAGCGCTACTGCCGCTAACGCAGCGCAGATAATTCTCAAGCCCGGCCCGGTGTGCGGCCAGTCAGGGCGGCGATCACGGTCGTCAACTCCGCTTCGTCAACAGGCTTGGGTACGTGCATCTGAAAGCCAGCCTGCAAAGCCTGCATCCGGTCTTCAGTGCGAGCGTAAGCCGTGAGAGCGACGGCCCGGATACGGCTCACACGTTCGTCCGCGTGAGCCCTCACGCGTCTAATCAATTCGTAGCCGTCCCCCCCAGGCATCCCAATATCGCTGATCAGCACGTCGAACGGCGCGCAAGCCGACCCGCCATCAAGCTGAGATTCGAGCGCGGCGAGCGCGGCGGCGGCGGAATCCACGCCAGTGACCAGCGCCTCTTGTTGTTCGAGCGCTAGGGTAATCAGTTCGCGCGCGCCGGCCTCATCCTCTACCACCAGCGCGCGTACGCCACTGAGCGATGCGGGTCGCAGACCGTGGAGCGCCGGCCGAGCAACGACTGTTTCCCGTTCTCCGCGACTCTTCGCCTCCACGTCCCCCTTGACGCCGGGCGCCGGCAGGCTGACGGTGAAGGTCGCGCCCTGGCCTTCTCCCAGGCTCTCCACCATCACACTGCCGCCGTGAAGTTCGACCAAATGCTTGACCAGCGCGAGGCCCAGCCCTAAACCTCCGAAGCGCCGCGAGACAGAGGAGTCGCCTTGTTTGAACCGGTCGAAGACGTAAGGCAACAGGTCCGGGCTGATGCCCTGACCGGTATCCCGCACGATTATCTGCACGCCCGGGCCGCCGCGCCTGAGTCCGACCCATACCCGCCCCCCGTCGGGAGTGAACTTGATGGCGTTCGACACCAGATTCCAGACGACCTGCTGCAAGCGGTCGGGGTCGCCGTTGATCTGATAGGACATTTGACCGGATTCAAGGCCAAAGTCCGGGACGATGATGATGCCTTTGCTGTCGGCCGCCGGGCGCACGGCGTCGAGCGCAAACGCTATCACTCCCACGAGTTCGACCGGCTGGGTCTCCAGCCTCATCTTGCCGCTGATGATGCGGGCCGTGTCGAGCAGGTCTTCGATCAGTCGCAGTTGCGCCTGACCGCTGCTCTCGACTGTCTCAGTCACCCGCGCGATTTGCGGGTCGTCGCCTCGCCGCGAGCGCAACAAACGATTCCAGCCGAGGATCGCGTTGAGCGGCGAACGCAATTCATGCGAAACCACGGCGAGGAATTCATCTTTCGCGCGCGTGGCCTGCTCGGCCATCTGGCGCGCCTCCTGCTCCTGCTCGTAAAGTTGCTGATTTTCGAGCGCGACCGAGGCCACCTGCGCAAGTTGCCACAGCAACGCTTCGTCGGATTCATTGAACTCACCTGCGCCGCCGCCGATCCATTTGTCGGAAAGCTGCACGACGCCTATGCCTTCGCCGTCGCCGCCCAGGAGTGGCGCGGCCATCCACCCGCGCAGCGGAAGGTGTTTACCTGCTTCGACGCCGAAACCGCGCCACGTCGGATGCGACTCCAACTCGGCCTGCGTCATTCGCATCGTTCGTTTCTCGCGGGCGACCAAATTGTAAATGCGCTCGCCGGTCACTTGCGCGTCGTAATCGTCCCAAGCCGCGTATTCGCCCGATAAAGACGGCGTGGTCCGCGACCGCTTCCAATCGCCGTCGGGAACCAGGTTGACGACGGCCATCCGCGCGCCGGTCAACTCCCGCGCCTTTTCGTTAATCAGGCGGACGACTTCTTCGATCGACGTCGCCGCGTTGATGGCGACCGAGGCGGCGTTGAGTCGCTGTAAATTCCACCCGTGCCGTCGCTCTTCTTCGAGTAACCGCTCGCGCTCGGAGGCCGCGCGCCGCTCCTCGGTGATGTCCTGCACCTCGATAACCGTGCCGATCGGCTCCCCGTTCACGACGATTGGGCGGCCGGCGCAGCGCACCGGATAGAAGTGGCCGTCCTTGTGGACGAACACGTCCTCGTACCCGACGACCGCCTCCTGAAGCGGCAGCGCTCTATCAAGCGGGCACTCTTCAATCGGAAAAGGCGTTCCGTCCGGATGCGTGTGGTGAACTTTTTCGTGCAGCACCTGACCAATTAATTCTTCGGGCTTGAAGCCGCTGATGCGTTCGCTCGCGTGATTGGCAAACGTGCCGCGCCCCTGCGTATCCATCATCCACAGGCAGGATTGCGTGTTATCGGTGATCGTGCGGTTCAGGGCGAGCGCCTCGGCCAACGCCATTTCGGCCCGCCTGCGCTCAGTTATATCCAGCGTCACGGCCACGATGCTCCTGACCCGGCCCGCCGCGTCGCGCACCGCGTTAACGCTGTTGTTGACCCACACCTCGCCGCCGTCTTTGCGTACGTACCGTTTCTCGACGACGAAGTCAGGGCCGCCATTGGCCAATTGGTTGAACAGTACCACGCTCGCCGGCAGGTCGTCGGGGTGCGTGATGTCGTGCATCCGCAGCGCGCGCAACTCGGCCTCGCTGTAGCCGACGATCTCGCAATAACGCTGGTTGGCGAAGATGAGCCGGCCCGTCAGGTCGGTCTCCACGATGCCCGCTGTGGCGTGGCTGACGATGGCGCGGAAACGTTCCTCACTCCCACGCAACGCTTCTTCCGCTTGTTTGCGCTCGCCGATGTCTTCGATGACGGAGATGAAGTTCTGCGGGGCGCCGGCGGCGTCGCGCGTCAAGGACACGGTCAGGCAGACCCACGCGATGGAGCCGTCCTTGCAGAGGTAACGCTTCTCCATCGAGTAGGTAGGAATCTCGCCCGTCAGAACCTGGCGCGCCTGCGCCCAATCGGCGTCAATATCGTCCGGGTGAGTGATGTCGGCAAAAGTTTTCGTGACGAGTTCCTCGCGCGAGTATCCGGTGATAGCGCACACCGCGTCGTTGAATCGCAACCATCGGCCGTCGAGGCCAACATGCGCAATGCCGACAGCGGCGTTATCGAACGTGGCGCGATAGCGCGCTTCGCTCTGGCGCAACGCTTCTTCGGCGCGGGCGCGTTCCAATCGCGTCCAGATGCGCGTGGTCAGTTCGCGTATCAACTCAGTTTCGTCGTCGCGCCAATCGTGAGCCGTCGAATGAAAGGCGCCGAGCAGAAATCGCCATTGCCCGTACCTGACGAGAGGCGCGCTGACCAACGAACCGATTTTGAGCGCCGCGAATTTATCCGCGTCGGCGCGCGGATCGGCGGCCGTATCGCGGACCACGAAAAGTTCTCCAGCGCGGGAAGCCCTCTGAAATTCGCCCGTGACAAAATCCGCAATGCGATAAACGCCGATCACTCCCGGCGCGTCGTCCCGATGCCAGTCGTGGGTCACAACCGCTTCGTCCGCCACCTCGTTGATTTCGATAAAGGCGCAGAGCGAAAGATTCAGATGCGCGCCGATTTTCGCGCCGACCGTTCGCATGATTTCGTCAACGCTGGTCAGATGCGCAAGGTCCTGGCTGATCTCGGCGAGAAACGCAATGTTTATTTCCGCCCGCTTGCGCTCGGTGATGTCCAGAACCTGCGAGTTGAGGGATATCATCTTCCCATTCGCGTCCCGGAGCACTGAGTTATACCATTCGCATTCGATGACCGAGCCGTCCTTCCGGTAGTTGCGATTGACGTGGTTGTACCGCAAACGCTGGCCGGCGATCATGTCCGCGCAGAGCGCTTCGACTGCCACCGCATCATCTTCGTGAACCCACCGCAGGTCTTTGATCCGCTTCCCCAGGATCTCCGCGGCGCTCCAGCCGAACATGCGCTCGGCGCCTTCAGACCATGCGACAAGGCGCCACTCAGGGTCGAACTCGACGGCGGCCAGCGGCGAATTGTTCACGTGAGCATGAAGCCGCTGCGACGCCTCGGCAAGTTTTTCCACCGCCTTTTTGCGCTCGGTGATGTCGCGGGCGATTTTCGACGCGCCGACGATGCGGCCCGCAGCGTCTCTTACTGGCGAAAGGGTAAGGGAAACGTTCAGCGTGGAGCCGTCTTTACGCACGCGGACGGTTTCGAAATGCTCAACCCCCTCGCCCCGCCTGAGCTTCTCCATAATCTGAGACTCTTCGTGCAACCGGTCCGCCGGAATCAGAATGGCGCCGGACTGGCCTATCGCTTCCTGAGCCGTGTATCCGAACATCCGCTCCGCGCTCTTGTTCCAACTTGTGATGACGTCATTGAGGTCTTTGCTCAGGATCGCGTCGTCCGAGGAATTTACAATAGCGCCCAACAAAGCGGTCACTTGCTCCCGCTGCTTCCGCTCGGTGATGTCGAGGAGCATGTTAATGCCGCCAACGATTCTGCCTTCGGCATTGCGCAGCGGCGTCGGAAAAGGCTCGAACCAAACGCGCGTGCCGTCCGGCCGTTCGGCGATGGCTTCCGCCCCACGGATGACCCGGCCCTCCTTGAGCGCGACAGCCATCGGACATTCGTCATGCGGCATCGGCGTGCCGTCGGGATAGTAGAGCTTCCAGCTTACGCACCACTGGTCGGTTCCCAGCTCTGGAATGCGCCCGGAGAGTTTGACGGCCGCCGGGTTGAAGTGCGTGAGGCGGCCTTCGGCGTCAGTCGTGTAGATCGCCGCCGGGAGCGCGTCTATCATTTCGCGGAAGCGTCGCTCGCTTTCGCGCAGGGCCCCCTCCGCGTCGCGGCGCACGCGATGAAGCTTCAAATGCGCCTCCACGCGGGCGAGCAGTTCGAGGGCGCTGAACGGCTTGACCAGATAATCGTCCGCCCCGGCTTCCATCCCCTCAACGCGCGCCTCTTCGCCCGCGCGAGCCGAAAGCAGAATGACGGGGACGGTCTTCAGCCGCTCGTCGGCGCGCAGTTCGCGCAGCAACCCGAGGCCGTCAAGATTCGGCATCATCACGTCGGTCAACACGAGGTCGGGCGCGCTCTCACGA
>DATCXQ010000256.1:0-10344 GCA_036565725.1 Blastocatellia bacterium | reverse complement strand
GGCCACCTTGAAGCCGAAGTCGTCAGTCGAGCCGTAGATCAGACCTCCTTTAACGCCTCCGCCGGCCATCCACATTGTGAACGCGAACGGGTTGTGATCGCGGCCGTTCTGAAATCCTGCTCCGCCGTTGCTACCCGTTTCGACCACGGGAGTGCGGCCGAATTCGGAACCGCAGACCACGAGCGTGTCGTCAAGCAGGCCGCGTGATTTGAGGTCTTTGATCACGGCGGCGAAGGGCTGGTCGGAGTCTTTTGCGCATTTGCTGTGCTGCAGCATATCCGTGTGCGCATCCCATGGATCACCCTTGGCGTAATAGACCTGAACCATCCGCACTCCTCGTTCGACTAAGCGAACGGCGAGCAGGCAGCCTCGCGCTGTGCTGCCGGGGCCATAGAGTTTCAGGGTGGCGGGCGTTTCCTTGCGGATATCGAAGACATCCGGGGCTTCCGTTTGCATACGGTATGCCGTCTCCATCGACTGGATCGTAGCCTCGATCTGAGGGTCTTGCGATTTTTCGCGCTCCATTTGCAGCCGGTTGAGCCTTGCGAGGAGATCGAGTTCGCGGCGCTGTTCGGGCAGCGCAAATTTCTGGTTGTGAGTGTAGGAAATCAATTTTTGCGGGTCAAAACCTGGCTCCACCAACAGGTCGGCGGTTTGTTTCTCGCCCGTCTTGTCGGAGATATAGGTCCCCTGGTGGATGGCTGGCAGGAAGGAGCTGTTCCACAACGGCGGGCCGACCGTTGTCGGAATATCCGGGCAGAGAACGACAAAACCCGGCAGGTTCTTATTCTCAACGCCGAGGCCGTAGGTAAGCCATGAGCCGAGCGACGGACGTCCAGCCTGGCTGAAGCCGGTATTCATCATCAGCATCGAGGGCTCATGGTTCGGAATGTCGGTGTACATGGACCGGATCCAACAGATATTGTCCGCGCATTCGCCGACATGCGGAAACAGTTCGCTCACCTCCATGCCGCATTCGCCATATTTCTTGAAGGTGAACTGCGAGCGCAGCAAGGCGCCAGTCTTCCGCTCAGTCTGAATGGTCCCGCCCGGCAGCGGCTTGCCGTGATACTTGTCGAGCATCGGCTTGGGATCGAAGCTATCCACCTGAGAAAGTCCACCGTTCATGAAAAGGAAGATGACATGCTTCGCGCGCGCGGCATGGTGAATACCGCCCTTGGGCCACTTGGGAGACCCGGTGGAAGATCCGGCTTGCGCGCGCGCCAGGGATTCTCCCACCAATCCCGCAAATGCCATCATCCCGAATCCACTCCCCATCCGGCAGAGCGCTTCACGACGAGTGATCGGTCTGGGTGTTTTATGTGTCATGGTGTCTCCCTCGCACTGGTTAGAGGATCAGTACCGCGAGCGTGGGTTTCACAGCCGATACATTGATGAAGCTACGCTCGCTACCGCTCGCGGTACTGATTCAACTTAGTTGATGAATATGAATTCAGTCGAACTGAGCAGGATCTTTACGTAACGTCCCCAGGGCGTCACGGGCAGGAGCGGCTTCTTCTCATCGCGCTTGCTTGAGCCTGGGACGACGCCGGCCATCATCCCGTTCGGGTCCATTCCCACAGTGTCCGGCATATCCGCTACTCCACCCTGCGCAACGGCCGGAACCTCTACCTGGTTGTCCGTCATTTCTTTCTTTTCCGATTTTTTCTTTTCCTTTTCCTCTTCCGCTTTCTTCCGCTCTTCATACTCTTTCAGCGGCTCATTTCGGATGTAGTCTAGACCAAGCCGTATTTCTTCGGGCGTCGCCGCGCGGCCGAACACGAGACGATAGGCCTTTTGTATGCGCGCCGTCTGGTTTGACTCTCCTTCGATCCGCCTGACCAGCAATTCGGCCTGTTGCTGAACAAAATCGCTGTTCATGAAAAACAGGCGTTGCAACGGCACGTTTGTCGCGTAGCGCTGCTCGGCGGAAATGTTGGGGCTGGGAAAATCGAAGAGCTGGAGAAAGTCATCCAGTTTGTAGCGGCTCACTTTGCCATATAATGTTCGCCGCGTTGACTGCGGCGTCAAAGTCTCAGAAGGCCCTCCAATTTTCTTATCGAGAGCGCCGGAAGCGGCAAGGAGCGAATCCCGGATCTGCTCGGCGTCCATCCGGCGCCGATTGGCCCGCCAATACAGTCGGTTTGCCGAGTCCTTGTCGTAATTCGCCCGACTGAATTCGTTGCTGAGCTGATACACGGAACTGAGCATGATCTCCCGGTGCAGCTTCTTGATCGACATCCCGTTCCGAACAAAAAAATCAGCCAGGTACTCGAGCAGCTCGGGATGAATGGGTCGTTCCCCGTTGAAACCGAAATTGCTGGGGGTGTCCACAATTCCAGTTCCGAAATGCCCTTTCCAGACGCGGTTCACAATGACGCGCATTGCCAGTGGTTGGCTCAGGATCGCGTCCGCCAGTTCGAGCCTCCCGCTCCCCTTGGTGAAACTCAATCGGCCGTCTTTCGATAGCGCCGACAGGAAACCGCGCGGGACCACCTCGCCCAGGTTATTGGGGTTGCCTCGCAGGCTGACGGGCAGATCCTCTTGTTTAGCCTGATCCGCGACCCCATGCACGTACGGGTATGGGGCAGGCATCGATTTCTTGAAACTCTCGATATCCTCGCGCAGAGCGGCCAAATACGCTCGCCGCTCGGCGCTCAACTGCCGCTCAAGACCCCATCCCCTGAATACTAAAAGGCCTGGACGGAGCTTCTGCATCACTCCCGGAAGCTTAGGATCGTCAAGGTCACGCGAAAAGACGTCCACCCAGAGATTCGTTCGGTCCAGTGGCATCACTTTAGTCTCAACGTTGCAGCCTGGGCAGAAGTCGTCGTTGGTGACGAATTCGTTCGGCTTGAACAAAGGATCTTTCTTCTTAGTGCCGGGGAGTGATTTGGCGATAATTATCTCGTTTTGCTCGTTCAGGTCTTTCCTCTCATAGAGCACATCCAGCAGAAGGGTCTGGAATTCGTCCGCCAGTTTTTTGGCTTCCGCCGCCGTCCCTCCCTTTTGCATCATGGCCTGCCAGTCCTTCAGGTATGGGTAATAGCGTGGGGGTCGCGCAAGAAACCGGATCCAGCGCTGCATCAGCTCGTAATCGAGTTTATTCTTGTCGATGACATCGTTGAGATCTTCCTTGGGTTCGCCTCCCACACGCCAGACGGCCTGCATGTATTTCGAGGCTTGCAGGCTCAGGCTTTCCGACAGTTGACTCCCTTCAGTCCGAAGAACTTCCTGAAGAAGCTTCTCCTTGTTCTTAAGTTTATTTTCCAGGACGGTGAATTGATCCACGACGCTCTGCGGGACCTGAGGATATTCTTTATAGGTCGTGCTGGCGAAGACCCCTGCCATCGCGTAATAGTCCTTTGTGGGGATCGGGTCGTATTTGTGATCATGACAGCGGGCGCAACCAACGGTCAGCCCAAGAAACCCGCGACTGACGACATCAACCCGATCGTGACGCTCGTCCGCTCTCGTAACCTCGACAGCGCCATTGTCGTAGAACCAGGGCCCCTGCCCGATAAATCCGAGCGCCGGCAACGTTTTCACCTGCAATTTTTCATCCATCAGATCGCCGGCGAGTTGCGCCCTCACAAACTGGTCGTAGGGCAGATCGTCGTTAAATGCTTTTACAACCCAATCACGATACAGGTATGCGTTGGGATAAGGCGCATATCCGCGCCCCATCGGATCTAGACTGCGATAGTCGTCTTCTCCATAGCGCGCCACGTCGAGCCAGAGGCGTCCCCAGCGTTCTCCGTATTGCGGGGAGGAGAGCAGGCGATCTATTACCTTGGGGAAAGCGTCCGGCGATTTGTCATTCTCGAAAGCTTCGATCTCTTCCGCCGTCGGCGGAATTCCGGTTAGATCCAGTGTTGCGCGCCTCAGCAGTGTACGTCGATCGGCAGTCCCGACGGGGGCGAGCCCTTCTTTCTCCAGGCGAGACAGAATAAATCGGTCGATTTCGGTTTTCGACCAGCGGCGGTCTTTTACGGCGGGCGCCGGAATCAGATGCAACGGCTTGAAGGACCAGAAGGCGCGCCGTTCAGGATCAATTATGAACTCAGCCTTTGAAGCAGTCAGAGATTTCCCGCTCGACGGCCACTCGGCGCCCGTTCGGATCCATTGAGCGATCGCGTCAATTTGATCTTGTGGAAGTTTGCCCCCTTTTGGCATCTTCAAATCGCCTGTCTGTCGTAAAGCGATAATCAGTAGGCTTTTCTCCGGATCGCCCGGCGCGATTGCGGGTCCAGATTTCCCGCCTCGTAACATGGCCTCTCTGGAGTCCAGGCGCAGACCACCTAATTGCGAATTGGTGTGACAGGAAAAACATTCCGTAGCGAGGATTGGCCGAACCCTGGTCTCGAAAAAATCATCCTTGCTTTGTGGCCACACAGGCCACACCGACGCAACCAGAAGCGCGAGACAGAGGAAGAGGCGCTGGCATTTCATAAGATGCTCCGATGAATAAGAAAACTCACTGCGCAAGGCCAGGTTTGCGCTTAGCGTCACTGCAACCCTGCTCAAGGTCAGGGCGATTACGTCTGGCTTCCTTTCGACCCCCGAAACAATTCGGGCAAGACGATGGCGCAAAGACTACCATCGCTCAATAGCCGGATCAATCCATGCTGCCCGCTCCTTGAAAGAGGCGAGCAATAGTCGCGATCTCGAATCCTTATCCGCTAGATGTTTTTGATACAACGATTTCCATTTGCATGAATAGACGATTAGAGGAAGGTCAGGAGTTGCAGCCAGTCTACCCATTCAGGTGGAGTACGCTGTAAGATGCGCGCCATGTACCGACTATTCATCACGATTGCGCTGATTCTCATATCTTCTCTTACTCAGTCCCACAAGCCCGTGCAGACGCCCAGGCCGGGTGTGAAAACTCCCGGTGTTCGGATCCCTATAACAGAACTGAAGCCGGAGGCCGTTTTTGAAGCGCCTGGGGCGCCTGATTGGATCGCTATCGACGAGTCCGTCTGGGTTTCCAACGGCCCAAAGAACAGCGTGGTGAGGATCGATCCAAAATCCAACAAAGTGATCGGAACGGTTCCTGTCGGAAACAAGCCCTGTTCCGGCCTTACGACTGGTTTCGGCAGCTTGTGGGTCCCCATCTGCGGCGATCAGACTCTTGCGCGCGTCGATCTGAAAGAGGGAAAGTTGACAGCCACTATCCCGATCGGGATTGCCAACTCTGAAGGTGGATTGACGACTGGCGCCGAGAGCGTCTGGCTCATTACTGACAAAAAAGGAATCCTGGCGCGGATCGATCCGGCGACTAATAAAGTAGTCGCGGAAATCCAGGTCCCGGCAGGTTCATTCACGGTAGCGTTCGGCGAAGGGGCTGTTTGGGTCACGGGTACTGAGACCAATGTGTTGACGCGGGTCCAACCGGAAACGAACCTGGTGGTCGAGACTATACTGGTCGGAAAGGCGCCGCGCTTCCTCACAACCGGCGGCGGGTTCATTTGGACACTGAATCAGACAGACGGCGATGTATCGAAGGTGGATCCGAAGACGAACAAGGTTATAGAAACCATTGAAGTCGGTGTGCCCGGCCCTGGTGGAGAGATCGCCTTCGGTGAAGGTTCAGTCTGGGTTACGTCCTTCGAATTTCCGATCTCTAGAATCGATCCATCCACAGGAAAAGTTGTGCAGCAGTTCGCTGGCGCTGGTGGCGATGCGATCCGGGTTGGCCTCGGATCGGTATGGCTCTCGAATATCCGAGCAGGCACTGTCTGGCGTCTAGATCCTCGCCGCATCGAGGCGACTATCGCGCAGTGAAAAAGCCGAAGCGCCACGAAACAATTGATCGTCCGGATAATAAAGTTTGCGCGTGTTGTGTTCATTAAATATACTGCGCAGGGTCGTGTATTTCCGCCTGCAATTTTTGATTTCCAATATCAAATAGCTGCGAAACCTGAAACATCTGCTTCACATGTCTGGCAAAAGCATAAGAAAACCAGGTGGGTTCAAGGCTTTTCTAGTTCTTGCCCTCTTCTCGATCTGGGCTCAGGAAAGTTTCTCTCCGGCTCAGGAAGGCTCTTTTACGAGAACGCTTTACCCGGTTTTGGAGAAGGCGGCTTGCCGGTCGTGCCATAGCCCGGACGGCGTGGCGTCGGTTACGAGATTGCAATTCCCCGAACCGGACGCAAACGCCGATCAAATCGAGGCCTTCGGTAGATCGCTGGTGTCGCTGATTGACCGCAACAAGCCGGAAGAATCGCTGCTTCTAAAGAAACCCACAAATCGCGTCCCGCACGCTGGAGGCGAACGGATTAAACCCGGCGGCGAAGAGGAAGGAATACTAAAAGGCTGGGTTCAGCGCCTGGCCAAAATGTCTGATGGCGAAGTAGCCAGCGCGATGAAGCTACACGAAGAGAAAGCCGCAGGCGCCGGCAATGCGCGGCCCACATCGGCGCTGCGGCGGCTGACACACAGCCAGTACAACAACACCGTCCGCGATCTGCTTGGCGACCAGAGCGCTCCCGCGAATCAGTTCCCTCCCGAAGATTTCGTCAACGGTTTCAAGAACCAGTACCAGTCGCAAAATCTATCGCCGCTGCTCGTCGAGGCTTACAGCGCGGCTGCGGAGCGGCTGGCGCGCAACGCGTTCCGTGGAGGCGACCTTCGCGGACTGATTCCCTGCAAACCTTCGTCGGCATGCCGCGAGCGCTTTGTGCGTGAATTCGGATTGAAAGCTTTTCGACGCCCGCTGAATATTGGCGAGCGTAAACGCTACGAGGAGCTTTTCCGGCGCGAAGCCGATTTCTTCAAGGGCGCGCAGATTGCGGTCGAAGCCATGCTCCAATCGCCTCACTTTCTGTTCCGCCTCGACGAAACATCCGACCCGAAGTTGAAGTCATACGTCACGGCCAGCCGGCTCTCTTACGCGCTCTGGGACAGCATGCCCGATGCGGCGTTGTTCGAGAGCGCGGCGCGAGGCGAGCTTTCAACGTCGAAGGGCGTCGAGGCGACAGCTCGCCGGATGCTCGACGATCCGCGCGCGCGCCGGTCGCTAGACGAATTCGTCTCGCAATGGATGCGCTTCGATCGCCTTCTGACCGGCGCCAAAGATCGCCGCCGCTACCCAAATTTCAACCGCGAAACCGCCGCCGCTATGACCGAAGAGACCCGCAGCTTCCTCTCCGACCTGGTCTGGAACGACCGCAATTTCATGGACGCGTTCACCGCCGATCACAGCTTCATCAACGGCGATCTGGCGGCGATCTACGGCGTGCCTGCGCCAGCCAGGGAGTTCGACCGCGTCAAATTCCCGGCGGAGTCAGAACGCGCCGGCCTGCTTGGGCAAAGCCTCTTTCTGTCCCTGACTGCAAAACCTGACGATACGTCTCCCACGGCGCGCGGACTCTTCATCCGCGAGCAATTTCTTTGCCAGCATGTCTCCGAGCCGCCGCCGGGCGTTAACACGAACCTGCCGGAGATCACCGAAGCGAAACCGCAGACGAACCGCGAACGGATGCGTGAGCACGTTACCAATCCGAGTTGCTCGACCTGTCACAACCTGATCGATCCTATTGGATTTGGATTCGAGAAGTTCGACGCCATCGGAGCCCGGCGGGAGAAATTCAAGCTGCTGGTTTTCGGCGAGAATGAAGAAGGCGAGAGTCGCCCCAAGCCCAAAACGCTCGAGCTTGAAATTAATACCGACGGCTTTGTCGCCGGCATCCCGGATTCGAAATTCTCCTCGCCGCGCGAACTGGGAGCCGTGCTGGCCCGTTCGACGCAGTGCCAGGAATGTCTGGTTAAACAGTATTTCCGCTACACATCAGGGCGAATGGAGGCGCAGGCTGACCGGCCATTGATAAGGCGGGTGTCGGAAGATTTCAGAAAGTCGCAATTCCGATTCAAAGAGCTTATTATTTCACTTGTCCGTTCAAGAGAGCTTTTTCCGGATCAGTACCGCGAGCGGTAGCGAGCGTCGCTTTTAGCAAGAGCCGCTCGCTACCGCTCGCGGTACTGATCCGCCATCTCAAAAGGGAGGCCTGCCCGTGTCTAACATCAATACCAAACGAGGACGATTGTCTCGCCGCAAATTTTTGAAGGGCTTCACGCTGACGGGTACAAGTGTCAGCGTCGGACTGCCGCCGCTCATCTCGATGTTCAACGCGCACGGCACGGCTTACGCGGGCGCCGCTCGCGGACGCGAAACGGCTATCGAAACCCGCTTCGTCCTGTGGTTCAACGGCAATGGGATTCCGGAGCGATATTGGATTCCCGCCGAAACCGGGCCGGACTATCGGATGACGCCCTGCCTTGCGCCGCTGGCGCCATTCCGGCGCGACATTCACGTCATAAGTGGATTGGACAACGCCGCCGCCGCAATGCCTGGCCCGGGCAACGGACATCACAAATCCATGAGCGCGCTGATGAGTTGCACGCCTTTCACCGGACGCGGCGCGGCCGGCCCGTCCATAGATCAGGCCATCGCGGCGAAGCTCGAGGGCGAGTCTCGATTCCGGTCTTTGCAGATCGGCGTCTCGCAGGAATCCTTCGGCGAGAGCATCCAGCGAAACATGAGTTGGGCGGGTTACGAGCGCGCCTTGCCGCCGGAGATGATCCCGCACAAATTCTTCGACCGGCTCTTCGGCCGGCGCGAAGAAGGCTGGGTCAACCGCAAGCGCAGCATCCTGGACGCGGTCCGTGAAGACGCCGCGGCTTTGAAGAAGCGATTGCCAGCAGACGACCAGACCAGAGTGGAAGAACATCTGGCGAGCATTCGCGACCTGGAGCGCGCGATCGCCGGACTTCCGCCCGAATACCGTCGAGTCGATCCGCCCGATTTCGACGGCGATATGAAGGATTGGCCGCGCATCGCCAAGCTCCAGAGCGACCTGTTGGTACAGGCCTTCGCGAGCGGGCAGACGCGCGTCGCTTCTTACATGCTTACAAAGTGCCAGGGGCTAACCCGGTTCCCGTGGCTAGGCTACACGGCGGCGCGTCATCACGATTACACACACGCGGACGGCAAAGCTCCGGGCGCGGACGGCGCGGACGGCCAGCGCGTGCTGAGAGACATCTGCCGCTGGCACGCCGAGGAATTCGCCTACCTGCTGGCCAGGCTGAAATCCATTCCCGAAGGCGAAGGATCGCTGTTAGATCATTGTTGCCTGGTCTACGCGCACGAACACGCCGAGGCCAATCCGCACAAGAACCACGGTCTTGGGTTGATTGTCGCGGGTCATGCGGGGCGGCTGGCGACGGGCTTTCATTCCAGGATGACGGGAACTTTCGGCGATCTGTATTTGACGCTGGCCGATGATGTAATGAACGCAGGCCTTGGCAAGTTCCCGACGGCTACGAAGAAGCTGAGTTCGTTACTAGCGTAACAAGGTCGCCAATAGCGGCGTTCTTCGGTGAGCAGGTTTGACGTGATCTCATACCAACGGCTTTTGCATTGGAACGCTCCCGCTCTCGGCAGGCGTCGACAGATCGAGTGAATAACCACAGCGTTCGTAAAAGCCAACAGCGTCGGCCGCCACATTGGAACGCGCTTCGTTACAGCCTGCTTCTCGCGCAAAAGCCTCCGCCAGGCTGAGGAGAACTCTGCCATGACCAGCCCTCTGCAAGTCCTCTCGCACGGCAACCCTCCGAAACCATGCCACGCTGTCATGTATGTCAACTCGAATCACTCCGATTGGCGTGTCCCGGTCAAACAGGATCAATGGGTGGTTGTCCTTTTCAAATTCATCAGGATGGTTCTCATTGTAGACACCAAAGCGGCCGCGGTTTTCAAAGAGCACATTACGACGAATTGCGTGGTACACACGCCACTCTTCCTCATTTTCCGGTCTACGCAGTGTATAGCTAGTGTTTTCATTCATAATTTGCCGCCCAACTATTGACATTCAGCTTGAGCGCTTAAAGCCCATGCCCGAAATGCCATGTATCGGCAGGATGAATTTAGGCCGGCGTTTATGGTCTTTGAGAAATCACCATCTCCTCAGTCGTGGAGCGAGGATTGAACCTAGCCCGGCCTTTTCAAGGCTTGTCATTACCCAAACTTTTGCGCGTTTCTTCGTCGCGTAGCGACGGGGTGAATTTAGCCGTGGGTTTCAACCACGGTAGACGCGTGTGATGTTCCCGCGTCGCGTAGCGACGATTGATCTTCCTTACGCCGCAAGGACAAGAGTCTCCTGCATCGGCTGCTCACGCTCAATCGTCGCTACGCGACGCGAGGGCGTCTTGACGAGCTTTCCGTGCGTTAATGGTCTTTGAGAATTAATTGCAACAACGTAGGGGCAGACCTATGTGTCTGCCCCGGCTTGTGCGCACACTTCCCGGCCGGGGTAGACACATAGGTCTGCCCCTACGTTGAAT
>DATCXQ010000243.1:0-7926 GCA_036565725.1 Blastocatellia bacterium | reverse complement strand
GGAACGTGACGGTAGGCGCCTCACTCGGAACGCAAAAGATTTGGGTAATGACAAGCCTCAGGGTGGCGCTTCTTCGTCGCGGAGCGACGGTTGAACTTAGGCCGGCGTTTTAACGCCGGTGTCGAGTGTGGGAGAAATCCGTTAGTCGCGGAGCGACGGTTGAAGGAGGCGAAGAAAAGACAGTTGAATGTAGCGACGAACTCGCAACATTATCAACCGTCGCTCCGCGACTGGATAATCATTCGCCCCTAAGCCGGCGTTAAAACGCCGGCCTAAGTTCAACCGTCGCTCCGCGACGAAGAATAAATCCGTACATTGATCTGATAATCGCTCTAGTAATTTTCCACACCGTTACGGAATTGATCCGCATAAAGATGAGCGTAGAGGCCGCCCTGCGCGAGCAGTTGCTCGTGCGCGCCGCTCTCGACTATGCGTCCGTCTTTGAGCGTGAAGATGACGTCGGCCTTGACGATCGTTCCCAGGTGGTGGGTGATGACGATTACGGTCTTGCCCGCAGTCAGGCGGCCGAGCGCCTCGAGCACGAGCTTTTCGGACGACGAGTCAAGCCCCGAAGTTGGCTCGTCGAGGATGAGGATTGGCGAGTTGCGGATAATGGCGCGGGCGATAGCGATACGCTGGCGCTGGCCGCCGGAGAGCGTCACGCCGCGCTCGCCGACCATCGTGTCGTAGCCTTCCGGCATCCGCTCGATGAATTCGTGCGCGTTGGCGAGCCGGGCGGCGCGGATGATCTCGTCGCGCGAGGCTTCGGGTTTGCCGTAGGCGATGTTCTGCCAGATCGGCGCGTGGAAGAGAATCGTCTCTTGCAGAACGAAGCTGATTTGCTCGCGCAGAGACCTCAAGGTGAAGTTGCGCGTGTCCTCCCCGTCGATCGCGAGCCCGCCTGAAAAGGGGTCGTAGAAGCGGGGTATGAGGCCGATGATCGAGGATTTACCGGCGCCGGTCGGCCCGACGAGCGCGACGTATTGTCCTGGTTCGATGCGCAGGCTGACGTCTTTGAGCACCGGCTGGGCGTCGTAATAGCCGAAATATACTCGGTCGAATTCGATCCTCCCTTTGAAACGCGGCGCCGTTCGGGCGTGTGGGAGGTCGCGCACGCTGTCTTCCAGGCTGATCAATTCTTTGATCCTCTCCGCCCCAATCACCGCCTTCGAGATGGTGTCGGTCATCTTCGAGAGGTCGCGCATCGGCTTGTACATCTTGCCGAGGTAGAGCAGAAAGACGACCAGCGCGCCCGCCGTGAGCTGGCCCTGCAAGACCAGCCGCGCGCCGTACCAGAGCACGATGCACGTGCCCACGGCCACGATCACGTCCACTATCGGCGCGAGCCTGGCTTTGATGCTGCGTGCGCGCATTGTCATCTCAATGCTTTCGAGCGTCTCTTTTTCCAGCCGCTTCATCTCGTAATCTTCGCGCGCGAACGCCTTCACCACGCGAATGGACGAGAGTGTTTCGGCGACCACCGATACGATCTCGCTCTCCTTCTTCCTGACCGCCCGCGTCGCCTGTTTGATGCGGCGGGTCAGCGTGTAAACCTGCAGGAAGAGGACCGGCGCGACTGAGAGCGCGATCAGCGTGAAGCGCCAGTTGAAATAGAACATCACCGCCAGCATCCCGACCAGAGTCAGCGAGGGCGCCACTATCCCGAGGAGCGCAGTCGAGACGAAGCTCTGAATCGCGTCCACGTCCGTCGTCACTCGGCTGATCAGGTCGCCGATTTTGGTCCGGTCGTAAAAGGAAAGCGACAGGCGCTGGATGTGGTGGTAGAGCGTCTGCCTGAGGTCGAGCATGACCATCTGCCCGACTTTGGTGGTCAGGTAATTCTGAGTGTAAGAAGCGACGGCCCCCACGGCGGCCACCACGACCGTCGTAATCGCCGCGAAGTAAACAATGGCCAGTTTGCTCTCGCCGAACGTCATCCGGACGGGGCCGGCTATCCACTCAGGCATAGGGCGCGAGCCGAGCGCGTAATCAATCACGATCTTGATCGGCCACGGGTCGAAGATGCTTGCAGCGCCTTCGATGAGCACGGCCACAAAAGCGATCGATAGCGCCTTCCAGTGAGGCCGAAACACACGGTTGATGATGAATCCGTTCTCCGTCATTGGCCATCAGTCGTTGGTCATCGACCATTTGTCATTGGTTATTTGTCATTCGTCATTGCCGGGGCCAACTAGTTCAACACCGATGAGCATTAGGCATTTTCCGGGCCAATGCCGGCGCCGAACACATTTCGTGAATGTGATTCAACATCAGAAATCAATGACGAATGACCAATGGATGGAGGGCGAATGGCAGATACTCGGGAAGGCGGAACTTTTGAATCGCTTTCATTGTTCATTGTTCATCGTTGATTGTTCATTTGTCATTGTGGAATACGGCGGTCCCGGCAATGGCAAATGAACAATGAACAATGAACAATGTTCTCAAGGCGTTATTGTATCCTCAGGAATGACGACAGGTCCTCCGCCGCGCGCCCGATGGCCCGCGCCAGGCCGAGCTTCGCCAAATTGTGGGCGAAGACGCTGTTGATGTAATCGAGTTGCGCGTTGGACACCGACTCCTGAGATTGCACGACTTCGGTGTTGTCGCTCACGCCGGCGTCGAGGCGCTGCCGCGACAGGTCGAGGTTCTGCAAAGCGGCCTGAATGTTTTTCAGAGCCACTTCGACCTGGCTGGCAGCCGCCTGCATGTCGTGGAATGCGTTGCGCACTTCACGCTCTATCTGCCCCCTGATGTCTTCGAGTTCGGCGCGCCGCTGAGCCAGGGCGGCCTTGGCCTGTTCGATGTCTCCGCTGATGCGCCCGCCCAGCCAGATCGGAAAATTCAGCGTCCCGACCACGATGAAGGTGCCGTGCGATTGCGAAGGGTTCTTTCCGATCACGCCGTAATCGGCGTATATCGAGAGCGACGGGAGGCGTTCGGCGCGGGCGGCCGAGACAGTTTTCTCCGCCGCGTGGACCTGCGATTCCGCCGCCCTCAGGTCCGAACGATACTCCATCGCATACCTCAAGGCCTCGACCAGCCCCATGGGAGGCGCGGGCGAGAAGGGAACCGGATCCGTGGTTTCGTAGAATTCGTTCGGCCGCAGGCCCGTCAGCCGCGCCAGGTTCATTTTCTGTTTCGCCAGATCGTTCTGGAGCGTGACCATTCGCTGTCGCTCGGTGAGCGTCTGAATCTGGGCGCGATTAAGGTCGGTCTGCGCGATGACACCGGCGCTGCGCTGTTCAAGCGCCTGTCGATAAAGGGCGTCGGCGGTCTCCAGTTGAGCGCGCGACGCGTCCAGCCTCGCTTTCGCCGCGATCACCTGAAGATATGCGCCGCCAATGGCCAGCGCGACCAGGTCTTCCGCGTCCTCGGATGTCTCCTCGTTGGCCCGCACGATCTCTTTGGCCGAACCGTAGTTTTTCCAGGCCGTCACGTCTATCACCTTCTGGTTCAAGGTCGCGCGAAGATCGAAGAAGTTGAACGGGCCGACGACGGTGGGTATTGAGAGGCCCGGAATCAGTTGGCTGATCCGCTGGTCGAAGCTGAAACCCGTCGCCCCCAGGTTTATTTGCTGCACGGTCTCGCTCAGATACCCGCTGATGTTAGGGAGCAGGGCGCTGCGAACGATCTTGCGTTGGGCGCGCGACTCGGCCACTGCGTTGGTCAGCCCCACCGCGCCCAGGTTGAAGTCGATCCCGCGCCCCACCGCTTCACGAAGCGAGAGCCTGCCGGAGAACGGGACCCTGGCCGCGCCCAAGACGCTCCCCGAGAAAGGGCCTTGAGTCTGGATTGTGGGATTGATGGTGTTGACGCTGGTCGTCGCGCCGGGCGTCGGAGTTTGTGTCGCCGTCACAGACCCCGCCTGACCGCTACGCCCCGAGAGCGGAAGCTGATCGGCCCGCGACTCCTGCGCCTCCGACACTTGCCTGCTCGTCGGCCTGAACTGAGCGAACGCGCAGGGCGAAAAAGTGACGAATGCAAATATGAGGGGAAGAACGAGGAGGATCGATGATCGAGGATCGATGATCGAGGATCGCGTCATCACACGCACGGCGATCTTCAACCATCGATCTTCAATCTTCGATTCTCGATCCTCGATCCTCGATCCTCGAATTGCCAGTCCTGTCTGTCTTCTCATAAGTCTTGAACTCCTCCCTAGCTAAGCTGTTTTCGGAAGCGCCACACGCTCAGCGAAAACAGGACGAGCGTGATGACGAAGAGGCCCAGGAAATTGGGCCAGAGGTCCGCGAGGCCGCTTCCTTTGAGCAGGCTCGCGCGCGCGATGGTCGCGAAGTGGTGAATCGGATTGATGACGGTCAGGGGCTGCAGCCATCGCGGCATCGCCTCCACGGGGTTGAAAGTTCCCGACAACGTCGCGAGGGGAGGATTCACGAAGAAACTCGTCAACAAGGCTTGCTGCGCCGACTTGCTGAGGGTGGCGATGACCGTGCCTATGCTGATCCCGGACAGCACGCATAGCGCGGAGGCGCCGAGCACGAGCGCCAAATTTCCATGAAAGGGGACGTGGAAGACTAACTTGATGATTACGATCGCCAGAAGCGACATCATGCACAGCAGAACGAAGAGCGGCGCGATCTTGGCGACGATGATTTCAGTCGTGCTGGCGGGCGACATGAGCAACTGCTCTATCGTCCCGGCCTCTCGCTCTTTGACCATCGCCCCGGAGGCGACGAGCGAGCTGTTGAGTATCAACAGCAGGCCGAAGACGCCGGTCACGACGAACCACGAGTCGACCAGGCCGGGGTTGTGAAGAAAGGCGGGTTCCAACAGCGCACGGCCGCGCCGGCCGACGTCCGTCGCGGCGATCCGCCGGACGTCGGCGCGGAGTCCCTCGGCGAGAAGCGTGCGATTGTAGTCTTGGACGATGCCTTCGATGTAACCCTGGCTGATGGCGGCTGTGTTCGCGTTCGTCGCGTTCAGGAGAACCTGAACAGCGGTCGCGCGGCCTCGATAGAGGTCTCGGGCGAAGTCGTACGGGATGACGAGGCCCGCGTCGAGATCGTTGCGGCCGATCGATTCGCCGAGGTCGCGGGTTGAAAGGTAGTAACCCGCCAGGCGAAAACTCTTGCTCTCGCTCATTGTCGCGATCAGCTCTCGGCTCTCGGGCGTCTTGCTGTCGTCAACCACGCCGAGCCGCAGGTTCGTCACCTTCGCGCTCAAAGCGAATCCGAAGAGCAACAACTGCAGCGTCGGCGGCAGGATCAAAGAGAACGCCAGTCGCCGGTCGCGCCTGATCTGGTTGAATTCCTTTCGCATCAGGGCGCGGACGCGCTGGTTGTAAAGTCGTCGTAGCATCCTTCTCATTGCGGAATGCGGAATGCGGAATGCGGAATGATAAAACTTTCAGTCTCGATTTCAGGTCCGCGGTTGAACTGACTCATAAATCCGCATTCCGCATTCCGCATTCCGCATTCCCTATTCCTTAAGTTGCATGCGCCGAATGCCGCCCCAGGCCAGCGCGTAAAAGACCAGACCGATGACGCCGATGATCAGGACATTGAACCACATGGCCGGCCACCCGCCGCCCTGCAACAATGCGTCGCGCACGATCTCGATGTAATACTTTCCCCAGACGAAGTTAGAGAGCCAGCGCAAGCCCGCCGGGATGTTCTCGACCGGAAACAGAAGCCCGGAGAGCAGAAAGACCAGCAGGAAACCGCCGAGAGCCACCGCTTGCATCGCGGCCGCCTGGCTCGGAACGATGGCTCCGATCATCGTGCCGAACGACGCGACGCAGAAGGCGTACAGGATGGTGGCCACGATGAACGGGGTCGGGTCGCCTGCCAGGCTCAGCTCGAAATAAGTAAGGAGCAGGACAAGCCCGAGCATGCTTTCCGCCAGCGCCACCGCCACGAAAGCGAGGATCTTTCCGAGCAGAAATTCCGAAGCCGGCACGTTGGAGACGAAGACCTGCAGAATGGTCTGATGTTCCCACTCTTTCGCCATCGCCAGCGCTGCCAGGAGGGGAGGGAACATCGAGATCCCCAGAACGAAAATGCCCGGCCCATAAAACTTTTTGGACGAGCGTCCGGGATTGAACCAGAGCCGGATTTCTGTCTGAATCGGTTCGGAACGAGTCGCTCCTGCTATGCGTCGGTTGTATGCCTGCGTAATCTGACCGGCGTAGCCCGCGACCAGTCGGGCGGTGTTAGCGTCGGAGGCGTCCAGCAGGAGCTGAACCGGCGAATTGAATCCGCGCGACATGTCGCGCCCGAAATGAACAGGGATGATGATCGCGGCGTGGGCGGCGTTTGACGCGAACGCATCTACCGGTTTTTTGTCAACTGGGAAGGGAACTATGTGGAATGTGAGCGAAGCGCGGAAGGCGTCCAGGAACTCGCGCGACGCCGGAGAATCGTCGTAGTCCTGGGCGATAATCGGTAGATCGGTGACCGTCAACGAGATCGCCGATCCGTTCAAGACCAGCAAGATCAGGGGAAGGACGAGCGCCAGCGCGAGCGTTCGCCAGTCTCGAACGATCTGGGTCAGCTCTTTGCGGGTTTGCGCGATTATGCGTCTCATTCGAATGCGGAATGCGGAATGCGGAATGCGGAATGCGCTCAGAAAATCCGCAATCCGCAATCCGCAATCCGCAATCCTTCAGTCCTCCGACGCGACTTTGCCTTCCTGTCGCGCCCTTTCGACAACGCTGATGAACACGTCCTCCATCGAGAATCGCCCCTCCCGAGCGCGAAGGACGCGAATTCCATTACCTTCGAGCTTCTTTGTGATTGTTTTTAGACCACTCTGAACGTCTTCATCAGTGATGACGTGCAGACGGTCGCCGAACAGCGAAACCCGCCACCGCTCCATCTCCCTCTTCAGGAGGTCCGCCGCGCGTTGTGGCTGATCCACGATGAACTCCAGAAGATGACCGGTCTGCTGACTCTTGAGGTCGCTCGGGCTGCCTTCGGCCACGAGCTCGCCCGCGACCATCATCCCTAGACGATTGCACTGCTCGGACTCTTCGAGATAGTGTGTGGTCACGAGTATCGCGGCGCCGGCGTCGGCCAGACGGTTGATCATTTTCCAGAAAGCGCGCCGCGCCAGCGGGTCGACGCCGGAAGTCGGCTCGTCGAGGAAGAGTATGCGAGGCTCGTGCATGATGGCCGCGCCGAAGGCGACGCGCTGTTTCCATCCTCCGGGCAGACTGCCGGTGATTTGACCTTCCTTGCCTTCGAGTCCCGAAAACGAAAGTACCCACCGCTTCTTCTCTTCGCTCTCTTCCTCGGGCACGCCGTAGACGCCCGCGAAGAAATCCAGGTTCTCTTCTATTGAGAGGTCGTTGTATAGCGAAAACTTTTGCGACATATAGCCGATCTGTTGGCGCACGCCGCCGGAGCGCAGGCTGCGTTCGCCCGCGAGGTGTACCTCTCCAATCGTCGGCTCGAGCAGCCCGCAGAGCATCTTGATGGTAGTCGTCTTGCCAGCGCCGTTTGCGCCGAGCAATCCGTAAATCTCCCCGTGTCGGACCTGCAAGCTGACGCCCTTCACGGCGGCGAACGTCCCGAACTGTTTGACGAGGTTGTTGGCGTCAATCGCGACCTGCCCGCGCAATTCGCTGTGATCGTGGTGGCGCGTGAACGGAGTTTCATGCGGCTCCTGCCCCAGGGCGCGGAGCGTCGCGACGAAGGTGTTTTCAAGCGTCGGTTCGTCGACGCGGATCTCATCGATTTGCAGCCCGGCGTCGCTCATTCGCTTTTGCAAGTCGAGTTTCGCATCCTCCGGATCGAGCGCGAGGAGGTCTAGTCGGTCGCCGAACCGTTGGACGTCGACGATCACTGCGCCCGGCCCGGCGATTTCAGAAAGCGCCCGTTCGGCCTCGCCGAGGTTCGAGGCTCGCAGCTCCAGCCGCTTCGCCCGCAGACCGGCGCGCAATTCGGCGGGCGCGCCGAGCTG
>DATCXQ010000224.1:0-8966 GCA_036565725.1 Blastocatellia bacterium | reverse complement strand
CACGAGCCGATCCAAATCAAGAAACGCAACTTGGAGATCACCGAGCAGGCTTGTCAGAAGTGCCACGACAATATCACTCAGGCCATCGCGGCCGACTACTCCGGGCCGCATGCGACTCGGGCGGGAGAGTCCGTCTCCTGCGTGCGTTGTCACAGGTCGGTAGGGCATTTGCACTGACCGCGCCGGATATAACCAAACACACCTTGAAAAACCATGGCTGAAAACAATCCGACATCCTCAAGTAATAACTCTCGCTGGAGTGGCCGCCGGTTCGTATTGCTCACGGCTCTAGTCGCAACGCTCGCGACCATCGGCGGCGTGGCGCTGCTCATCAACATCTTCGAGCGTAGGCAAGAGGGGCGGAATCCCTTCTACCGAGTGGTCGAACTTACCGACGAAACTGAAGACCCTGCCGTCTGGGGTAAAAACTTTCCGCTACAATACGACGATTACAAGCGAACGGTGGATCAGACGCGAACGCGCTACGGCGGAAGTGAAGCCTTGCCGCGCACGCCCACGAATTTCGACCCGCGCTCTGTCGTCTCGCAGTCCAAGATCGAAGAAGACCCGCGCTTGAAGATTATGTGGGCCGGCTATGCATTCGCGCGCGATTTCCGCGAAGAGCGCGGCCACGCCTTCATGCTCGAAGACCAGACCTACACCGAGCGCCAACTGGCGACGAAACAGCCAGGCACATGCATGCACTGCCACGCCTCGGTTTACTTGCCGTACAAGAAACTCGGCGGCGGCGACCTGATCAAAGGCTTCGAGGCGATGAACCAGATGCCGTATGCCGAAGCGCGCAAGCTGGTCACGCACCCCGTCGCCTGCATTGATTGCCACAACCCGCAAAGCATGCAGTTGCGCGTCACACGCCCTGGCTTCATCGAAGGCATTCGCGCGTTCAAGGCTTCTCAAGGCGTCCAGAACTATGACGTGAACGCGATGGCCACGCGGCAGGAAATGCGCTCGTTCGTCTGCGGCCAGTGCCACGTCGAATATTATTTCAAGGGGTCGGAGAAGCGCTTGGTCTACCCGTGGTCGAAGGGGCTGAAGGTCGAGCAGATCATGGCTTACTACGAAGAGACCGGCCACAAGGACTGGACGCACGCGGACACGGGCGCGCCGGCGCTCAAGGCCCAGCACCCTGAGTTCGAACTATACAACCAGGGCATCCACGCGCGGTCGGGCGTAGCCTGCGCCGACTGCCACATGCCTTACAAGCGCGAGGGCGCGCTCAAGATCAGCGACCATCACGTGAACAGCCCGCTGCTGAAGATCAACCGTTCATGCCAGACCTGCCACAAATGGCCGGAGGACGAGTTGAAGGCGAGGGTGGAGACGATTCAGGAGCGCCACTTCGCGCTGCGTAACATCGCGATGGATGCATTGATGGATTTGATCAACGACTTGAAGTCGGGCAAATCTGCGGGCAGGAACGACGCCGAATTAGACGCCGCGCGAAACTTCCAGCGAAAGGCCCAGTTCTATCTGGATTTCGTCGAGGCCGAGAATTCAACCGGATTCCACGCGCCACAGGAGGCCGCGCGGATCCTTGGCGAATCGATCAACTTCTCGCGACAGGGTCAGAATGCGTTGCGAGGCAATGCGCAGCAGGCGAGTCAACCGGCGCGGCAAGCGCAGAAGGCGTCGCTCAAATGACAACGGAACGCGGCGAGTGAAATCAGGCAAGCGATTTGCCTGTCCTCTCAACGGCAATCGAAGGAGGACCTATGATTTCACGTAATTCCAATCCACTGTTCGTGTTCCTGCTGATGGGCTTGTTCGTCGTTGGGGAAATTGGCGCAATCGCTCAGTCGAAATCCCCACAGACTGCGGAATTCAACGCGCCTGCTACGACGCCGAGCGCTCCGGCGATCACTCCGAAGCCCACGCCTATCAAAATCGGCGGTGTTACACTCTCGGGCAGTATTCGCGCAAGGCTCGAGAGCTGGGACTGGTTCGAATCCGGCGCCGCGAACAACGACTATAACTTCGGCGCTGCGACGCTGCGTTTGTCGCTCGGCCAGCAGAAAGAGAGCTTTGAATGGCAGGTTGAAGGCGCGTTTCCGTTGCTTATCAACTTGCCGGAAGACGCCACCGCGCCCGCGCCACAGGGCCAGCTCGGGCTCGGCGCGAGTTACTTCGCGGCCAACGGGCGCCGGGACGCCAGTGTATTCATCAAACAAGGCTTCATCCGTTTCAAAGGTATCGGCGGCGACAAGGCGAGCAGCCTGAAGCTGGGCCGGTTCGAGTTCAACGACGGGACGGAGATCACACCCGCAGACCCATCACTCGCCGTGATCAAGCGCGATCACATCTCGCAGCGATTGATCGGGACATTTGGGTTTACGCATGTCGGGCGCAGCTTCGACGGCGTTCAATATGCCCAAAACATGAAAAGCGGCGCATTCACGTTCGTCGCCGCGCGACCCACCGAGGGCGTCTTTCAACTGCGCGGATGGAACGAGCTGGACGTGGATTTCTATTACGGCGCGTACACCAGGCCAATCAAGACGAAGGATGCTGAGAGCGATTTGCGTCTCTTCGCGCTGCATTACCACGACGGGCGGCGCGTGTTGAAGACCGATAACCGCCCGCAAGCGCCGCGCGCCGCCGACGGCGATAATATTCGCCTGACGACAATCGGCGGCCATTACGTCACAGCGTTCAAAGCCGGGCAAGGCAAGATGGATGCGCTGGTCTGGGGCGTGGGCCAAGTCGGCGATTGGGGTAGACTCGTACATCGCGCCGGGGCGATCGCCGCCGAAGCGGGCTACCAGTTCGGCGGCAAGATTGGGGACAAGATCAAGCCATGGCTTCGCGCAGGCTATTTCCGCAGCACGGGAGACGGCGATCCGTCGGATGACACGCACAACACATTCTTTCAAGTTTTGCCGACGCCGCGCATCTATGCGCGATTCCCGTTCTACAATCTGATGAATAACGAAGACGTATTCGCGCAGTTGCGATTGAAGCCGCACGCGAAGTTGTCGCTTAGAGCCGACGCGCATCATCTGAGGCTGAGTAATGTGAAGGATCTTTGGTATGTGGGCGGCGGCGCATATCAGCGGCAGACGTTCGGTTACACAGGCCGTCCTAGCAATGGAAACAAGACGCTCGGCGTAATGATAGATCTGAGCGTTGATTGTAACGTTTCGCCACAAACCTTGTTGACGTTTTATGTCGCTGGAGTTCGCGGAGGCGGCGTGGCTGAGAGAATTTATCCTGACGGTCGCAACGCGCGGTTTGTTTACATTGAGATGACGCGGAGATTTTAAGTATTTATCTCAGCTCTGAAATTGAGAGGCGGCGCATCATCGCGCGCCGCTTCGATTGGTGCGCATCCATTCTTTCGAGAATTCCGTTGAGGAACCGGACGGTCTCGCCGATGTAAGGCCCTTTATTTAGCATCACACATTCGGCGCGACCGCTCATCACGGCGTCGGAAACCTCGGCGCGAGAGGGAGCGCCTTTGGTGGCCATCCCCTCCAGGACTTGCGTGGCCCAGATCACAGGCGCGTGGGCCGCCTCACAGAGCCAGAGAATCTCTTCCTGGACTTCCGCCAACCGCTCGAACCCGACTTCTACACCCAGATCGCCGCGAGCCACCATAACGCCGACCGGCGGCGCGCAGAGGCTGGCCAGAAGCAACTGGGGAAGATTTTCGAAGGCCTTGCGGGTCTCGATTTTGAGAATGACTCCGATGTGCTTTGCGCCGAGTTTCGCCAAACTTTCCTGCAACGAAAAAACGTCTTCAGGCGTGCGGACGAATGAGAGTCCGATCATATCGGCGTATTGAACGACGAATTTCAAATCCTCCAGGTCTTTGCTCGTCAACGCCGGCATGCTCAAATCAGTGTCGGGAAGATTGATGCCCTTCTCGGCGCGCAGCCTGCCCCCTTTCAAACTGGTGTGGGTGATTTGAACCGTAATCATCTCTCCGTCGTTGTCCAGCGCCATCCCGCCGATCTTGCCGTCGTCGAACCAGACGCGTTCGCCCGGCCTGACCGCGTCGAAAGTTTCTTTGAGTGTGCAGGGTATTCGCGCCGGTTTGATGACTTGCCCGTTGAAATCGTGAACGGCCGGTTGGCCCGGTTCGTCGCCGCGCGTCAACTGCAAAAGGTCGCCGACCGCCAATTGCAACGGCGCCATTACAGCCGGCAGATGGCTGAAGCGCTCTTCGCCCAATCGTTCGCCGCGACGGTTCAGCGTGACGGCCAGCCCGTCTTCGATGTAGGCCGTCTTAGAGACCTCAGCCAGCCGCGACTCGCCGGCGCAAGATACGATGCGCAGCTTTCGCATTTTATCGCGCGCGTCCCGGAACATCAGCTCGTCGCCAGGCTCCGCTTTCTGAAGTAATTCGCGCGGCATCAGGAGCGTAGTCGTTGCGCCGCCCGGGCCGTCTTGAGGGATTTCGGCCGGCGTCAACCACACCTGCGCCGGCATGACGACTCGACCACGAACATCACGCGCGGGCTTGATCCGCAATATGCGACCTTCCGATTGAATCGCTCCTGTGCGGAGTTTTGGGCCGCCCAGGTCGGTCAGGATTTTGCAGCTCCGGCCCAGCTCCCGCTGCGCCCGACGTAGGTTGTTGACCATGGCCGCCCAGGCGCTCGGGTTATCGTGCGCGCAATTGATGCGCATCACATCCATTCCAGCCGCGAGCAGGTCTCGAACCAGCGCGGGATCGGTAGCCGCCTCGCTCGGCATCGTGACCATAATTCGCACCGAGCGTTTGCCGGCGGGCACGCCAAGCAGAATCTCGGCGTGCCGGTTGAGCGACATCTGTCCGGTGTTGAAATCAACCGGCGACATCACGCCCGACGCCCAGTTTCGATCGGTAATGCGATGCAGCGCGAAGAGCACTTCGCCGAGCGTGCTAAGCGTGTGCGCCTCCATCCTGCCGAGCGAACTCAACCCGATCGAGGCGAGACCGATTTGAAGCTGGCGGATGTCAATCTGCCTGACGGCAAGGTAGTGAAGGAGATTACGGGCGCTGTCTCTATAGGCGGCGTCAACCCTTCGCAGCGTTTCGCCGTAATTATTCTCGAGAGCCAACGCCCGTTCGTACAATTCCTCCACTTGAGGAATCAGCCTCTGGGCTTGGGCGCTTATCTGATGTTGAGTTGAAGTCATAATTCCTGATCCGTTTCATTTCCTCAGATTTATTGCCCGGTTCCTGTTAATCTCACCTGCCGCAGCGACTGTTGCGGGCCAGAAGAACGCCGATCGCCGCCCCTAATCCCACTCCGATTCCGAAAGTGACGCCGAGCGCGCTGAACGGGTGTTGTTTGACCCGGTACTCCGCGTCGTCAACCAGGTCTTCCGCCACGCGGCGGCCCTGTTTGACAGCGCGCCTCGCCGCGACGGCGCCATTGTCGACCGCATCTGCGACGGCTTCCTTCATGCGCTTAACTTCTGCGCCCAACTGATCACGGACTTCTATGGTTTTTTCTAGCATCTCAGTTTGCATTGTTATTCCCTCCCTGATTTGTGAATTCGACGCTTGAAATATGAGCAAACCGAATGCCGGAGGAAGAGTTCGTATCCACTTCGTTTCTAAGCCGCTTTCGCCGTGATTCGGGCGTTGGAATGAAAAAGCCACTCAGCGCAAGCGGGATTTTTCGCAGGCGTTTCGCAATATTCCACAGTTCCCTCTTCCCTTCCCGCACAATCCTGCCTTTCATCGGGGCACACTCATTGCTCAAAGAAAAGCGCTCGTTCAAAGGAGTCAGTACCGCGAGTGGTAGCGAGGGGATTCGCTATGAGAGCGGCGCCGAAAATGAGCGTGTGAAGGGAGAGAAAATGATTATCAAGCTATTGATTGTATCTGGCGTCCTGATTGTTGTTACGCTAACAACGTTGGTTATCCTCCGACGCAGAGATGACGGAAAGGTGGATAACATCTGGCGATCGCTCGAAGCGACGCCAACACATCAAGTCTTCACCGAGGACATGGTTTCGGACTTACCGGCTCCGGCCAGGCGTTACCTTTTGCATGCCATCCGGCCCGGAACGCTTCTGGCGTCTTCGGTGAGCCTCGAGATGCGCGGAACGATGCGATTGAAGCCGGAGCAGCAGTGGATGCCGATGAAAGCGCGCCAGATCCTCGCGCCGCCGAAAGGTTTTGTATGGCGGGCGGAGGTTGGCGATGGCTTGATGCACTTTAGTGGAGGCGATCATTACGCAAATGGGAACGGGCGTGTGCGCTTCTGGCTGTGGGGAGTTATTCCGCTGGTTCGGCAGGAAGGGCCGGATGTTTCCAGAGCGGCCTTGGGGCGGCTGGTTTGCGAAACGATCTGGATGCCCTCTTCTTTATTGCCCCAGCGCGGAGTGAAATGGGAAGCCTTGGATGATGAGTCAGCACGAGCGACGATGAATGTCGGCGAGGAAACAGTCGCGCTCACTCTTTTTGTTGAACCGGACGGCAGGCTGGGCGAGATCAGGATACTGCGCTGGGGAAACTAGACAGAGAATGGCGCCTATGGCTACATTCCTTTCGGCGGCCAGATACAGGAAGAACGCGCCTTTGGCGGATATACGATCCCATCGAAGGTCAGCGTCGGCTGGTGTATCGGCACGGAACGTTACTTCGAGTTCTTTCGGGCCCAGATAGAAGACATCGTCTTTAGATAGGGCGTGAACCGTTGACTATTCCTTCGTATAGACGCTACCGCATCTCCGCTGCGTCAGCTTCCGCAAGCGGGGCGCTGTCATAAACGATCACGACCATGCCGATGGACGCGATTTCACTGAACTCCCGCGATGCGAACATCGGGATGCGAATGCAGCCGTGACTGGCGGGTTGGGCTGGAACCGACGGACTGCCGTGGATGGCCACGCCGCCATAGATGTAATTCGGGTAATAGAGCAATCCGAGCGGGCTTTTTCTCCAGCCTTCGATCTTGCGATAGATCTTGAACCTGCCCGTCGGGGTGACGGCCTGTCGCGTCACGCCGCCTTCGGTAAAAAACTCGCCGGAACCCGATGAGATCGGCAAAATGCGAAGAAGGACGCCCGCGACATCAACGACAAACAAAACCTGCCGGTGGAGATCGACCTCAATGTGAGGATAGCCGGTCTCCAAGGCCTGTGGCATCTGCGCGACACGCAAAGCCTCAAGGTCCTCGGCGGTCAAAACGCCGGTCCGATCGCGACTTTCGATCTTCTGAAAGGCAATCAACGCATGGCGCAGCGAGGCTTCATTCCCCATCACCTCCAGGTTGACCCAATAGCCGAGTTGATCAAGAAGCTCTCTGGCTTCCGAAATTGCCGATCCGGACAGAGTCTGCGCCGGTTGTTTTGTTTTCTTGGCCGGCGAGGTTTGCCGACCTTGCGCAACGCCGGCATTCACAATGATCGATAAGGCGAACGCCAGCGTCAGCAGGTAACGCCCTACGATTCGCATCAAGCTTAGTAGCGCCAATTGTTGAAATTGATTTCTCATACGCCGAAGCGGAGTGCAATTCGAAGGCCATTGAAGAAGCGTACAATTTGCTGAGGATAACCGGCGGCAATTGGGGAACTCTGCGTGAGATTGCGCAACGGATCGCGGCGCATGCGCAAAATTCCGCAATCATGAGTTTCTAGCGACCTCAGACTCTCTCACTCAGACAGTCGCACACGAGCGTCAATCAACGAGACGCCTGCCCCCTCTTGATGAACGATCACCGGATTCAAATCCACTTCCGCGACGCGCGGCGCGGCTTCGGCTAGAGCTCCGAGCGCGAGAAGCAAGCGTTCGAGCGCCGCCACATCAGCCGGAACTGAACCACGAAAGCCTTGCAGCAAACGATAGGCGCGCGTCTCACGAATCATTGCGGCGGCGTCACGATCGGTCATCGGCAGCACGCGAAAGACTACGTCGTCGAGTAATTCGACGAGAACCCCGCCGGAACCGAAGGCGACCAGCGGCCCGAACACCGGATCGTTCGTGATTCCGGCGATCACCTCGACGCCTCGCGGCGCCATCGGCGTGACGCTAGCTGCCGTGAGGGCGACGCCATGCGCCGACAATCTCTCGGCCAGGCGCGCATAGGCCGCTGCCGCCTTCTCAGGCTCGATATTAAGCAGCACGCCGCCCACGTCAGATTTGTGGAGAATCGCCGGCCCCGCGACTTTGATAGCCACCGGACGGCCGAACGCGGCGGCGGCGCGAGCGGCTTCTTCGGGCGAATGCGCCAGTCGATATGGCGTGACGGCGATGCCCGCCACCCCTAGCAGTCGCGCCATATCGGTTTGAGAGAGCCATCCGGCGGGGTTTTCAGCCAACACCTGATCGAGCGCGTTGCGATCAATGTCTATCGGTACGCGATGGCCTGCCGGAGTCGCACGCCACGTCCCGTACCGCGCCGCCGCGCTCAAGGCTGCGACTGCGCTTTCGGGAAAGTCATAGACTGGCACGCCCCTTTCGCCCGCTGAAATGGTCACGAGGTCGGATTGCGCGTCGGGAAAGACCGCCGCGATGGGGCCTCGAAATGGCGCGCGACTGGCGAGAGTTTCACTCAAGACTTTGGCGACTTCTGTCGAAGGCGTGACGAGCGGCGGAATGAAGATTACCAGCAGCGCATCCAATCCGGGTTCGTCAAGCAGCGCTTCGAGGCAAGCGCGATACTCCGAGGGCCCGGCGCCCGCGATCATGTCGACAGGGTTCGTGACAGACGCGGCGCGCGGCAAAACGGCGCGTAATCTCGCCTGCGTCGCCTCGCTAAGTTTCGGGACCTCCAATCCCGCCGCCTCAGCCGCATCTACAGCCATAATAGCCGGCCCCCCGGCGTTGGTCAGAATGCCAACCCTATTGCCTGCCGGAATCGGCTGTGTGGCGAGCAGGCGCGCGACGGCGAAGAATTCCGCGAGCGTGTCGACGCGGATGATGCCGGTTTGCGCGAACAGCGCGTCGGCCGCCCGGTCGGAACTCGCCAGCGCCGCTGTGTGGCTCGAAGCCGCGCGAGCGCCTCCCG
>DATCXQ010000223.1:0-13478 GCA_036565725.1 Blastocatellia bacterium | reverse complement strand
GATCAATTTGATTGAAGGCGCTCCTACCCCCACAGAAAAAGGTTATGTCTTGCCCCAAAGCGATAAACCCATGAGCATTGAAAACCACAAAAATTTCAAAGAACCACGAGCGGTGTGCCATTTGGCAAGATCTCCGGGGCTTCGGAGGCAAACCGCTGCAAATAAAGCAGAAAAGTTAACAACACGCTCTAAGCCTTTTGTTTTCAGCTAAACCGAAAATTGCTGTTTCTGGGAGAATAACACAACTCTTCGTCGCAACTCATCTTCATTTAAGCTGTTGTATGCGCATGTATGGAGAGTATCAAGTGTTCCGTCGCTGAGCCAGGCGCCACTCTCCCAAGATAGATATGTACGCCTTATGTGGGGGATGTGTCAACAAGTTTAACTGTTACAGGCGCAGCTCGGCGTTGGTACCTTTGCAGAAGCCTGTCGGTCAGCAAATTACGAGTATAACCGAGCCAAATGCTATAATTGTTAAGAGGTTGCATGATGTAAGAATCGCTCAGGCCGCTGCGCTTCGAATACCCCGGCGCTGAGGAGGGTTATCCAAATTTTTATCCCGCAGTTAGAATCGGCAGTTATCCACGATACCTGGTTCAAATGATTTTTTATAAGTAGTGAAATAATTTCGACTCTGGCCGCACTTTATTATCGTACGTGTGTAATCGAATCGCATTTCACCCCTGTCCCTCCCGAAAATCTCACCCCGCTTTGAAATACTCGCAGTTAGAGAGATCATCGGCCACTCTGCTCGATCGTCCGGCTCATCCTCATTCCGATGGTTGGCTTCACATTTATGGTCCTCATCTCCGCGCTCTTTTTGCTTATCCGGAGCCTGATCCTGCCCCGGACCGCGCTCGCTGCAGAGAATTTCGCCCTGCGTCAGCAACTGGCCGTCTTCAACCGGAAAGTTCGCCGGCCGCAACTGCATCGGCGGGGATCGCTTCTTCTGGGCGCCTCTCGCAACTCTAGAAGGTTGTGTATCAGAAATGATGATGGCCTGCTGAAGAGGCAAAGAAGGCACGAGCAGGATTGAGCGTCACAACTTGAATTTCCGGACTCGCCTGAAGCGGCTCCAACGGCACACGATTTGTTACTCGAAATCGGCAGTGATGCATGATGCAGTAATCAAACTCTACGCGCATCATTCAAACGCTGGCCATCATCATTTTCGATACACGACCCACATGGGTTCGCGCCTTTTACCCGCCTTTGAATGACGCGGATCACGCCGAACTGAAACCCCTCGAGTCTGTGCCGTTGACGATCACGGCGGACCAACAAAAGAACTTTCGAATTCAACCCACCGCGACTCGCAGCTACGAGATCCGCACCTTCGGAGATTCTGACACCGTGGCGGTTTTATTCGAAGATGACAATGGACAGCCTAAGTATCTGAGCGGCGATGATGATAGCGGCGAGAATCTCAATGCGTATATTAAGATCGAACTCTTCAAAGATCGGAAATACATTCTCCGCGTTCGGCTGTACTACGCGGAACAGCATGGAGAAGCGGCCGCTATGATGTGGCAGTAAACAGAATTCTTCCGGTGACAAAAATAAAATAACTTTCCGGCCCTGAAACTCTGGCTTGGGGGTTGCCATTCTCTGTTGCCAGCGAGAGGCGCGAAGATCGCGTTCAAAGGGCGATGGCATGAACGGAGGGGCCGGGGAGTTATTTAATTTCTATCCCATATGAAGAATTCCAACTCGAACGATTGGTTAATCCCACTGTTTGCAGCCTTCGCGATTTATCTTCCGTTTTCGACCACCGCGCCATCGCCAGACCAGCAAGCATCAGCGCATTCGCAATCGCCGGCGTTAATTCAGGTAGTTCCTACCCCGACGCCGACGCCGGCTCCGGGGCCGGGCCGGGTTCCGGGAGAAGGGGCAAGGCTGTTGTGCGATTTCTTCGGACTGGAACCGGAGCAGGATCACAATGTCGGATTGAATCCTCAACAGAAATCAGAAGCCGAAAACCGGAGGGGCGATTATTGCCAGATAAAATCGGTTTTGAACTCTAAGACGAGTAAGCGCCCATCTCCACTCATCTACGACGAGATCGAGTACCTGATCGCAACGCTTCCCGATCCGAAAGATTCGAGCCTGGATCACCAGTTCGATCGCGCCCTGGATGCGATCAGGCGAGCGATTGAATCGGCTGATTTCACTTTCGACCGTTTCTGGCTGCCCTGGGACAGAAGCAAGACCGCCGCGCCGCCTATGTTGGCTACGGACCCGAAGGCGGCGCAAATGGCGACACGCCATTTGCGCGACCCGGGCGTGATCCTCTTTCGCGGATCGAAATCCAAGAGATTGTTGTTGCTGTTTCTGGTCGGAGAGACGCCGACCGGCGGAATCCATAGAGTCGCATTTCAAAACGCGCTCCGGCAGATTGAAGAACTTCCCAGTAGGATTGGATCAAAGGCTGAAGAGCCTGCGAAAGAAAAGCCGCTGCGCATACTCGGCCCGAACTTTTCAGGTTCGGCTGATTCGCTTGCGCTGCTGCTCAAAGCGTGGATACGCGGACTTTCACCGCCGCCCAAAGTCACAATCATTACGGGGAATGCGACTGCAATTAACGAAGACGAGTTTCTGAAGAAAATCGACACGCCGGGAATCAATTATTACTCTACGATTCTTAACTCGCAGCAGGCCAGCGACGAGTTTTACAAATATCTGATGGACCGCGATCCGCAAATTAAGTCGCTAGACGACGCCGGTTCGGCCGGCGCTCGTATTGCTCTTTTATCCGAAGTCGGCACGGGTTACGGCCAGAATATAAGACAGAAAATGAAGGAGGCGCTTCGCAAGTTCCGCGAAAAGCAGGCGCTGCAAGACGTGAAGCGAAATGAAAATCAGCCCTCCACTGGCGTCGCGCCGAAACTCGACCCGCCTGTTCTTTCTCTGACTTTCCCTCTCCACATTTCGCAACTTCGCGTCGAGGAGGCGAAGAATCCCTTGCGCGATAATGCGGCCAATGCGCCGGCGGCCAAAGACGGTAACCTGCCGTTGCCGATGGGCGAAGCCGGCGCCCCAGGGTCGAAGGACACCGCCCCTCTCTTTTCATCGTTGGAGACGGTCACGATGGAACTGGCGCTCCGCGAAATGCTCTCCGTGATCAACCGTGAGCGAATTCGTTACGTGGGAGTGTGGGCGACCGATCCGCAGGATCGCATCTTTCTTATACACGAAATTCGCAAACATTGTCCGAACGCGATGATCTTCATGTTCGCCACTGATCTGCTCTACCTGCATTCCGAATCCAATCTTGATTTTCAGGGCGTGCTGGTCATCTCTCCCTATCCGCTTTTCGGATTGAATCAATTTTGGACCTATCCTTTCGAGGGTGGCCAGAGGAGGTTGCAATTCTCCTCCAATAGCGCGCAAGGCTATTACAACGCGACCCTGGCGTTGTTGTGCAAGGAAGACCGGATGCTGGAATACGGCCTGCCATTCAACGAATACAGAGACGGCCAGTCGCGCCATCCGGTGTTGTGGCTGGGCATCGTCGGGCGCAATGGCATCTGGCCGGTCAAAACTTTCGATATTTCGCACGGAACAAGCCACACTTTTTCCGTGCCTAATAAGTCTTGTCCTCCAGTCGGCGCCTCTTCAAGCGCCGGCCCTTCGAGCGATGCAGGGAAAGCGGCGCCCAGGCTCGGGGTGAGCGGCAGTTATTGGTCTCCAACAGGCGCAGGCTCCCTATTATTAATTGCTGGCGTCTGTCTATTTCTGTCATTGACTCTGTTGGCGCAGTTAGCCCCTTTCTGGGGCCGCAGCCGGATGGATCGAGCGGATTCCGATCAATGGATGGGGGGACAGTCAAAATTGAGCAGGGCGATTATCGGGCCAATTCTCAAACTTGCGCGCCAAATCGAAAGAGGGAGTCAGTGGGCTTTACTGCGCCGCCTCGTATGGATCAGACGCGGATTTTTAGGGCAGGTTTTTGGCGATGAGGAGTTTTATTGTTATCGCCTGGATCACCACATTAACCTGTTGGGTTGTTGCATCAGCCTGCTTACCGCCTCGCTCTTCATTTCGGGTGTGGCTATGTTGCCGGCGTGGATACTGTTGAGCAAGAGGGATGGAGAAGCGCTCCAAACCGGATGGGGGCGGCATTGGGTGATTGGAGTCATGGCTTGTATGATTCTTGTTTTCACGCTGGGCGCTTTCATCTGGCTGATGGTGAGCCTCAGCAGGTGGATGGTCAGCGGGTGGCGCCATTTTCACGGGCGAATCTGGGTTTTGCTGGCGCTGGTTGCAGGCGTGGCGATGATCACCTTAGTCGGTTGGGGGCTATTCGAAGTCTTTTTCGAATTCAAGAGGCCGGAACAGGTCTTCTTCTTTCTGCGCGCGACCGAATTGACCAGCGGCGTTTCCGTGTTACTGCCGGCGCTGCTCATCGGGCTGGCGGCGTTTCTATCATTCTTTGCCGCATTGCGGCGATATAATCTGGCCGAGCGCATGCCCTGCCTGCGCAATCCCCGGCAGCGGCTGGGCGATGCGCCGCAATTCCTGCGCTTCGATCACGAACGGGCGCAATCATTCGAGGGGCTGAAGGCGCTGGAAGACCGCGTCAAGGAGATGATCGTCTGCCCCATCTCCAAAGTGCCGGGGGTGGCGCACCTTTCGGTTCTGATAGCCGTCGTTTATTTTCTCTTCTTTCAGCAGCAATTCATTCCGTCGGTCGACGGCCGGCAGTTCGATTGGTTTTTCATACTAGCGTTTTGTGTCGTCCCGCTGATGCTGGTCTGGGCGCTGATGCGGTTCTTCTGGCTGTGGGCGGCGACTAAGCGATTGTTACGGCGCCTGTCGTGGCATCCGCTTATTTCGCAATTCGCCGCCAGGCATTCAGAGGAGAAGCGCTTCGCGTCAATTCCGCACATTGATCTGATGACGCCCACGCCGACCTACTCTGCGTTGTCGCTTTCCGTGCGGCAAGCCCGGTCGTTTTGTAACGCGTTGAAACTCGGGCCGGGACAGGTCGAGGAGCGAAAGCGGATCGGACAGTTGGTCGAAGAGGCGGAAAGCGAACTGTCGCATTCACTCGAGTCGGACGCGAAAGGCGACTGGCAGAAGGCCCTGCGGAAACGCCGTTATTCGCAGGCCGCGCTGGCGGAACTGACCGAGCGAGTCAGCGGCCTGCTCGAAGATTCGTGGCGGGCGACGGGCGGCGCGCACGCCGACGCCGCGTGGCGGGATGAAGGGAAGTTTTTCCTGATCGCGCACATTGTGGCTTTCCTGCAGCACGTTTTCGCGCACCTGCAGAATCTGGTCGGGCTGGTCACAATGGGGCTGTTGCTGATGCTCCTCGCGGCCATTTCTTATCCGTTCCAGCCTCGCGAGCCGTTGCTGCTTTTCAGTACAGTGGCGATCCTGACCTCGGTCGTCGTGACGCTATTTATCTTCGTGAGCGCGAGCCGTGACAAGACGCTAAGCCTGCTCTCCGGGACGGCGCCGGGTAAAGTGACAGTCACGCGCGATCTCGTGTTCCGCGTCCTGGTCCACGGCGTGGTCCCGTTGATCGCGCTGCTGGGCGTCCAATTCCCGGAAGCCGTGCGCCAGATATTTTCGTGGCTGAAGGTTTTTGAGGGGAAGGGCGCTTAGAAAGCCTGGTGTCGCGCGCAAAACAACAGCCCCCCGCCCTCCTGAAAATCTCAGGCCCAACCTCCGCTCCCGAAAGTAGGGAAGACCGGTTGACAGACTGCAGCCCGGTCAGTACGATACGCCATCCTTTTGGCCAGGTAGCTCAGTTGGTAGAGCAACGGACTGAAAATCCGTGTGTCGGCGGTTCGATTCCGTCCCTGGCCATCAACAGAATCAATCACTTACAGCAGGTCGCCTGACCTGCTTTTCTTCTTTTGGGACAATTTTGGGACAATTTTTTTCGCCCTCTCCGCTAGTCTCGCCACAGCCTGATGAACTCCATGTTCCTTCGCGTGCGCGTAACGCTGGGTCATGCGAATGTCTGAATGACCGAGGATGTCCCGCACCTCGATCAGGCTCGCTCCCGACTCGACCATGTTGGTCGCCGCATCGTGCCGTAGGTCGTGCCGTTTAAAATCGGTTATGCCAGCACGCTTCATCAGCGTGCAGAAACTGCGGCGCAGCCATTTGTATGGCCTCCCGGTTTTGGGGTTGAAGAATAGATACTCCGTCCCTTTTTCTTCTGCCCCGGCAATGAGACTAGTAACCGTTTCGTAAGCAATTTCATTCAGCGGAACCTGGCGGGACTTCCCACGCTTGGTTTTGGTGAGCAGGATGGTCCGTTCCTGAAGATCGACCTGCCCAATCTTCAGGTTGAGAGCTTCGCCGCTGCGCATCCCGGTGTGCCGTGCCAGTATGACGAATGACTTCAGGTATGACGGCGCGAAATCGATGACTTCTTCCAGTCCCTCTTCTCGCGCTTATGGTCGCAGCGCCGGTAATATATATGGTGATTCGCGAGCAGATGATAGACTGTCGTCGCCAACATCCCTACAGTAATATTTTCATGGAGACACCTATGAAACCTTCTCAGAAGATCAACCGCAGATCGTTTATTAATCAAGCAACGACGCTGGTGGTTGGCTCGGGCGCGTTCAGCGCCTCCGCTTCCTCCTACAACCGTATCCTGGGCGCCAATGACCGGATCTCGCTCGGCCATATCGGAGTGGGACGTCGTGGCAAGGAGTTGGCCTGGATTGTCGCGAAGTTGAAAGAAAAGAACGTGGAGATGACCGCCGTTTGCGATCTCTGGAAAATCAACCGCGAGGCGGCGGCGGCGCAGGCGACCAAAGATTACGGGAGGGCGCCGCGCGCCTTCCAATACATGGAAGAGTTGCTCGCGCTCAGAGACGTAGACGCCGTGCTGGTCTCGACCGCCGATTTCCAACACGCGACCCATCTCAAACTCGTGGCCGAGGCGGGCAAAGATTGCTACTGCGAAAAACCGATGGCCAATGAACTACAGGAGGCCAAGGCCGCCCGCGACGCCGTACTCAAACACAAACGCATCGCGCAGATCGGAACACAGCATCGCAGTGAACCCTATCAAATCGCCGTCCGTGATTTTATCAAGACCGGCGCGCTCGGGGAGGTCAGCAAGGTCGAGATCGTTTGGAACTATCACGGCCCACGCTGGCGCGGGCGTTCCGAAGTCAGCCAAGTTCGGGAACAGGATACGGACTGGCGTCGCTGGCTACTCAAAAAAGCGCCCCGGCCCTTTGATCCGCGAATGTATTTCGAGTTCCGCCTCTACAAAGACTTTTCCAGCGGAATCGCGGATCAGTGGATGAGCCACGGGATTGACCTGATTCACTACTTTCTCGGCGATTCTTTTCCAAAATCCGTGATGGCGTCTGGCGGCGTCTTCGCCTGGAAAGACGGACGCGAGAACCCGGATACCTTCCAGGCGCTGCTTGAGTATCCGAAAGGCTTCCTGGTGAGTTACTCCACCAGCTTCGGCAATGACTGCGACAGTTTCACACGGATCATGGGAAAAGCCGCCACGCTCGTCAACATTGGTGGCGAAGGGAGTCCGCGCTGGAAATGGGTCGAAGAGAAGGGCACGCGCGAAGACAACCCTTTGATTCAACGCGCCGAGAAATACATTACGCTGCCCGGTAGCGACGCCGTCCCTCCAACTTTCATCGGCGACAACGACCTCTCGCATATGACGAACTGGATCGAATGCTTGCGCAGCCGGCAAGAGCCGAACGCGACTGTCCAACATGGATTCGCGCACTCCGTGGCCGTGATTATGGCCGCCCGCGCATACGGTGAGGGCAAGAAGTTGTACTGGGATTCGGCGAAAGAAGAGATTTTGGACCGCCCGTTGAAAGTCTCATAAGCGGTTTTCAGTGAACCTTCGGTGAGCAGGATTGGCGCAGCAAACAGGAGGTCAAATCGACCCGCCGAAGGCTTACACTGGTTCTGAGAGGACGTTGGTGAGGAGGACGTCTATTGAAAGCTGGATCAGACGGGCGGTAGATTGAAACTGGCCAGGCTCTGATTGGGTATTTGCTGGTCAATATGTGCGCTTTGAGCAAGCATCGTTTGATACGCAGTGGCCACGAACACACGACCACAATCCTTTGTGATCCTCACTCGCCATTGTCTACCAGTCGCCGAGTTATCCCGCCGAGCGTATCACCCTGACACAGCGCTTTTACTCTCGCTCGGCTGACCTTCAGGCATATATTGACCGTCCACCGTTTATGAAGAAGCGCCCGCCGTATCTGTGTTGTGACGGTATAAGATGATCTGAGCCCTTTCGAGCGTGACCAGCCCCTCTTGAACCATTTCGTCAATGGTCGGAAGGAAAGAGGCTATCCTTTCCGGGCTATCAACTATCTCTACTATGACCGGCAGGTCTTCGGAAAGTCGAAGGATTTTCGCGGTATGAACCCGGCTCGCCGCTCCATACCCCATAAGCCCTCGTAGCATTGTCGCCCCCGCAAGCCCCATCTCACGAGCCTTGAAGATCAGAGCTTCGTACAGTGGCTTTCCTTCCCACTTATCAGATTCGCCAATGAAAATGCGTAATAGTTGACCCTCTTCTGAAATCTTCATAAGAACTCCTTTTAGAAGAGCTGAGCTAATCGCGCGCCCATCCAGACCGCCACTAGCCCGAGCAATACACTGCCAAAAGCGTTGACAAGCGCCAGCCACATCTCTCCATCCCGTAGGAGCGAGAACGTCTCAAGTGAGAAGCTGGAAAAAGTAGTGTATCCACCCAGCACACCTGTCAGTAAGGCCGCGCGCGTAGTCGGAGAAACAAGAACTCGCGCCTCAAACAACTCGGCGAGAATCCCAATAATAAAGCTTCCTGACACATTGATGATGAAATTGGCATAGGGGAAAGAGGGCTTCTCAACGACTGAGTAAACGAATGTCGAGAGCCAATATCGACAGCCAGTACCAACTGCGCCGCCGAGAAGAACGAGCAGGACTTTCGTAACATCCATATTTAATTTACCGGCCTTATCCTTCAAAAAAAGAAAACTCCTACCAAGAGTCCTAGCGGACTTAGTAGGAGTCATCAACTGCGCTTAAGCAGTGGTTAAGGGGAACTCCATCCCCTCAAATCTTGAATGCAAACCTATTTTATCGTCGGCCGGTCTTCCAGGGCATATGATCTTTCAAAAATAATGGCATTACGCTACTTCACATTTTCCGGAAGTCAATGAACACCCACACAGCTCGCACTTTCTTTCGACGGTGTCCCCGTAGCTGATTTTAGCCAAAATGAATAATGGCGATGCGTTCGAGACAACGATCACGACGGCAATCTCTCGATGAATTTGCGGTCTTGTACGAGATCTTCGAGCGTGTAATGCAGCGCAACCTCGCGTTCGGCGGCAAATTGCATAAACTCCGCCTGCGACACGCCGCAAAGCTCCGCCGCCCGGCCGAGCGAAACCAAGCCTTCGCGCTATAACTCCAACGCCAGCAGTTTCGCCACTTCGCGCGACGCCGAGGCCGATGAGTGAGTGTTGGCGCAGACGTTGGCCGCTCGCAGCAAATCTTCTGGGAGATCAACTTGAACCATCGTCATATTTCATTCTCATTCATGGCCTCAAGCTACCATAACCATAGCCGTCGGCGCCTGCCGGGCGAAAAACGTCGCGCCTTGTCCCCTCTTCGCTTACTGAACGTTCGGAAACAATGCGGCTGACAGGCCGCGCATCTGTAAGTCTCGATAATGCGGAAAGTCTAGCGTCATGCGAAATCATGCGCGCGCATTTGAATTAACGAAATGGCCAACAGCCCGCTTTATTCCATGCCATCCAAAAGATGATGATCAGTACCGTTATCAGGATCATCAGCAGGTCGTGAAGGTCGCATTCAAACGCCGCGTCAAACCCCTGAAGGCGCATGAACTGATCGATCAAAACCATCCGTTGTTCATCGGCGAATTCCTCGGTCGTGAGGCGCGCCACGAGAACGGCGAAGTCGGTAATCGCGCGCAATAGATTGAGAAGCATTTGGAACCCACTTTGATCTCATTGAACAATCAATATGCGGGGGCTGCCGTCCGCCTTATTTTTCAGGTGTATGCGGGTCGGCGGCGCAAAGGGCGGCTGAAGGATTGTCATTTCCCTGTTTGAGCTGGATTCGGCGCGGGCTGCGTCGTTTGCGCTAAGAAGGCGGAATATGTATGAGGGTGGCCGGTTATGTAAGTGCAAGGTGAGCAGTTCACGCGCTGTCGCAATACCTTCACGCGGTCGAAGACATCAGGTTATATTCAGAGTAACTGCTCGGCGCCAACGGGGCTGGCAGCCTGTGATTGTAAGACGAGCGCTGATCCTCGCGCCCCTCACTACGTACGATCGCGCAAGAGTTTGTTTACCCACCCGATGTAAGCTCGGACATCGAACTTGCGCGCGCAACCTTCGGACGACATATAGCGGATCAACCCGAACACGGGGCGCTGCGGCCCCCACGGGCGGTCATGCTTGCCGCCTATGGCCCAGGCGACGCCGGCGTATCCGTTCGGGTCGCGCCCGTCCAGTTCGTATCGGTCATTGAGTCTGACGGCGATCTCGAAGGCGTCTTCGGGCGCCTCGGTCCATTCGAGAATCTTCTTCGCCCAGTACATACGCAGGTAACCATGCATTCGTCCCGTCACTACCATCTCGAGTTGCGCCGCGTTCCAGAGCGGATCGTGCGTCTCGGCGGCTTCCAGTTGCGCTTCTGTGTAGTGGTACGGGCGCGGATCCGCCGCGTGCTCGGCCAATGTTTTCCGCCCCCACTCGGGCGAGCCTGCTAGGCGATCGTACTGCGGATTGCGCGCCACGTAATTAATCGCCAATTCGCGCCGGACGATCAGTTCTTCCAGGAATGCGGTCTTAGCTGTTTCTGGCGCATCCGCATCGCGCACGGCCAGCGCAACGGTCAAAGGGCCGAGATGGCCGAAGTGCAGATACGCCGAAAGCTCGCTGGTTCCCGCGATCTGGGGTTGATTGCGCGCCGTCTCGTAATTCGCCAGCCGTTCGTTGATGAAGCGACGCAGGAGACGCATGCCTTCCGCCGTTCCGCCCTTAAATCGGCTCACCGGCCCGACGCTGCGATCCAGCGGTAATTCATCGAGCAAGCGCGATGGAGTGATCTTGCGACCTCCAGGTTGGTTGCGCTCGGCCCAGTGGTATCGAGCTTTCAGGTTATCCGGTTGTTGCAAGAAGACTGGAAGTAGCTTCTGCAGTTTCGTGCGGATCGTGCGCGCCGCGTACTCTTCCTTTGGAAAAAGTTTGCTCGGCGCGACGACATCGGCGTCCACGGTCCAGAAGGGGACGCTGAGATTGTGGGCCACGCTCAGTCGCCATCTTTCCGGCTCGCGTATGGGGTTTTCATCTCCCACCACCAGACAAGGCCTCACCTCAGCGCAAAAGCGCAACAGATCGTGATCGGGATAGGACCGCAAGACAAACGCCGCTCCGCGCCCCTCGATCTTTCGCTTCGTCTCCTCCAATCCTTCAACCAGGAAAGCGTAATGGCGCAGATTGGCGTTCGGATACTTTGGATGCAGGCCGAAGAAGACCGCGACCGGGCGCTGCAGCTCATTCGCAGCCGCGATCGCCACGTCTAAGGCGGGATTATCAACTCCACGCTGAGCGCGCTGCATCCAGTAGACCACGCAGGCGCCGCCCGCTTCCGGCGTTCCGTTACGGCGCACTGTGACGCGAAGATTGGCTAGCAATTGCTCGATTCCGTTCAATGCGTTCCTCTTCTTTGTCTTCCGCTTCCATCAAACGCGCTATCATCGCCGCTCGGTAATCGAAAATCTTCTTGAGCCAGCGCTCGACGAATAAGGCGTGGGCCATTCTTCCCAGCGCGCGGTACGGAATGCCGTACTCAACCAGATCTCGCATCAGGGTCTGTCGCTGCCCTTTTTCTTCGAACGAATGCGTGTGTCGCCACAACGCAAAAGGCCCATTTATCTGGCTGTCAACGAACGACTTTTCAGGATCCCAACTCTCGATCACCGTCCGCCAGTAGACTGGCGCGCCGAAAAGCGCCAGACGATATTCGATCACCGCCCCAGCCTCCATTTTGATCGGCGCTGGCGTCACGATGCGAAAGCGCAGAAATGACGGCGTAATCCGCTCGAGGTTGAACGCGTCACTGAAGAAAGCGAAGGTCTCGCTTCGCGGACGTTGGATCAGTTGTCTGCGTTCGAGGAGGTAAATTTTCATGCGTTCCCACCAATCAATCAAGCGGTTCTGACTTGCGTCGCCTTGGCCGCGATCCGGCGCAACATCCCGCCAAAAACGAAATGATGCAGCGGGTAGAGCGCGTACCAGTAAACCAGCCCCGTCAGGCCGGCCGGATCGAAGATCGCCGTCTGTCGAATGGTCGAGCCGGATTCTTCCCCCTCCACTTCAAATTCCAGCCAGGCCCTGCCTGGCAGCTTCATCTCCGCCGCCAGCCGCAAAAGTCGGTTCGGCTCGAACGCTTCGACGCGCCAACAATCGAGCGACTCTCCGGGACACAGCCATTCAGGATCGCGACGCCCGCGCCGCAGTCCGACGCCGCCGACCAGCAAATCCAGAAGCCCTCTGATCCGCCACAACCTATCGCCGTAGTACCAACCGGCCCGGCCGCCGATGCGCCGAATCGGCTCGAACGCACGGGATGGATCGCTCCTGACCCGCGCGACGCGTGAATCCACCAATCGCGAACCAAAACGAACGCCGCCCCAACTCGCCGGCCGGCCGGCCGAAGAGAACGCGTCGGACCATCGCGTCTCGGCGAACGCACGATCCTCATTGAGCAAAGCCCTGGCTATCGCCTCCCGAATCCCGCGCGGCCGAATGCCGAAGACCTGAAGCGCCGACCGGTCTCTCACCACAGTCGGGTAGCGTAGACTCTCGATCAGCTTCCGCCCGATGCGCGTATAGACTGGGGTAACCAATCCCAGCCAGAGACTGGAAAGGCGTGGGGTCAGGACGGGCACGGGTATGATCACGCGTCGCAAGCCGCGCTGTCGGGCATATTCCTGGATGATCTCTCCGTAAGAGGCCTGGTCCGCCCCGCCGATCTCAAAAATTCGGCTCTGACCGGGCTGCAATTTCAGGGCTTCGGTCAGATACGCGAGGACGTCTTCAATCGCGATGGGTTGAGCGGGCGTCGCCACCCAGCGCGGAGCGATCATCACCGGCAGCCGTTCGGTCAAAGCCCGAATCATCTCGAAAGAAAGAGAGCCGGAGCCGATGACGATCGAAGCCCGAAATTCGATGACGGGAACGCCGGATTCTCGCAGGACACGGCCGACTTCGCGTCGACTGCGCAGATGCGGTGAGAGTGGGCCATCGCTTTCGCCCAGTCCGCCTAGATAGATGATCTGTTTCACTCCGGCGGCTCGCGCGGCCTCTCCGAAATTCCAAGCCGCCAGGCGATCTTTGTCTTCGAAGTCGCCGCCCGCGCCCATCGAATGGACCAGGTAATAGGCGGTCTGCACCCCTTGCATGGCGCCATCAAGACTAGCCGGGTCG
>DATCXQ010000217.1:0-9270 GCA_036565725.1 Blastocatellia bacterium | reverse complement strand
AGGAGGAAAGCTTCCCCTGCGAGCCAATCAGCGGCGGCATTGAAGGCTCGCATCGTGGCGGAAAGCTTTCTGGATTGATCTCCGTCGGGTAAAAGTTGTGTTTGTAGGATCAACTTCACGGCTTGGGATACTAGCATAGGTAGTCGGTTCTATCAGTTGGTTTTTTTTACCTGAAGTCGGCGTTAACCGTATGTTCGTCGAAGGAACAAGCCCTTCAACTCACATACGGTCTCGATTTCCTCTCCATCCAAGCCTACGGCTGTGGATGGAGCATCCATCGAGGGAGAAGGTGAAGATTCGTGTTCATTCGCGGCTAAAAACATTCGTTACAAATTCAGCCCCGCCCATTCCGCCAGGACATAAAAGCTCCATACGCGCGGCCAACTCGCGCGGCCTCTCAAGAAGTCGCTCCAGACTTCCTGCATCGCGGTGATGCTCAGGAGCTTCGTCAGTTGCGGAGACCACAGCGCGCTTTCGATCCGGTCGCGCAGCGCGCCGGCCAGCCAGTTCTTAAAAGGTAGTTCGAAGCCCCGCTTCGGGCCGACAGAGACCTCTCGCGGCAGATCGCCCACGGCGTCCACCAATATCCATTTCGGTTCCTTTCGACGCAATTTCAGCTTGCCGGGGACGGTGAGCGCCTTTTCTACGACCTTGTGATCGATCAGGGGGGCGCGGACATCAAGGCCGTGCGCCATGCTCATCGAGTCGGTGTCGCGCAACAAGGCATTACCCAGATAGCCGCCCAATTCCAGCGCCGAGGCCTGATTGATCGGGTCGGCGTTCGCGCAGTTGGATATTTGGCGTTCATTCCAATCATCGACCGCCGGCGAGGCGCCTCCGTTCGCGAGCATCAAAGCCAGTCGCTGCCCGTGGGTGAAGAGATGGCGCCGCGATTTCACGGAGTGTTCATTGGGCTGGTCGCTGCGGAGCAGCGCGCTCAACTTGGCCGCGCGATCGCTCGAGGAGAAGGCCACGATGGCCGACGCGGCGGCCTTGCGCAACTTCGGCGCCGCAGCCTTCAAACGGTTTCGCATCTGTTCTTCGCGAGCGATGGAGCGGAAAAACTCATGGCCTGCGAACACTTCGTCACCGCCCAGCCCCGATAACGCGACTTTCATCCCCGCGCGCGCCACCGCCTGAGAGACGACGAAAGTGTTGAGGCCATAGATCGAAGGCTGATCCATCGCTCGCAAAGCGTCTGGCAAGCTGGAAAGGATTTCACCTTCCGTGACCGGGACCGAATAATGGTCGGCGCCGTACCTGCGCGCGATCTTTTCGGCGCAATCCCTCTCCCATGGATTCTGCCCCTCAAAGCATACCGAGAACGACCTGATCGGACTCTTGACGCCCCGGCTTGCCAACGCCATTACAGATCCTGAATCGATCCCGCCGCTCAGAAATACGCCCACCGGAACGTCCGAGACGAGATGCGATTTGACGGAGTCCGTGAGCAACGCGCCCATCTCTTCGATCAATCCGCGTTCGTCTCGAACTTTGTTTCGTCTATCGGCGCGCAATTCCCAATAGGATTTGGCCTGGACGCGCCCTTCCTTAAACTCCAGAATGTGTCCTGGCAGGACGGCATGGATGTTCTCGATGATCGTCAGCGGCTGCTCGACCACCCCCCACGCGAGATAACTGTCCAGCGCGGGGGGCGAGATCTTGCATGGCGTCAGCCCGGTGGCGAGCAGCGCGCGGACCTCAGACGCGAAGATGAACGTGTCCCCGTCGTGGTAATAGTAAAGCGGCTTGATCCCGAGACGGTCGCGCGCCAGCGTGAGCGAGCGTAGCCGCGCGTTCCAAAACCCGAACGCGAACGTTCCTCGCCAATCCGCAATCGCGTCGCGGCCGCGCGCGCCGAAGCCCTTCAACAAGACCTCGGTGTCGCTCTCGGATCGAAATCTCAAACCGCGCGCGACGAGATCCCGGCGAAGGTCGCGAAAATTGAAGACTTCGCCGTTGTAGGTGATCCAATCGCCGGTCGCCTCGTCACACATCGGCTGATGTCCGGCAGGCGAAGGGTCGATGACGGACAGGCGCTGATGCGCGAAGGCCACAGTCAACCCGTCGCGCTCGTCGCTGATGAATTCGATGCCGCGGTCGTCCGGCCCGCGATGCGCCAAGGCGTCTAGCGCTCGGTCAACAGGCTCAGCCAATTCGGACCGCGGTTTTGTCGTGACAATCCCGAAGATTCCGCACATAAAGATAAATTAGTGGCAGGGGTATGAAAATCGGGGGGAGGCAGGGAGGAGCCGGACGAACGACGCCTTACATCAAAAGAGTTTTCCCAGCGTCATTGAGCGGTGAGCTAAGTATCGCCGAGTTCTCAAGGGCTGTCAATTATTGGGCGCTTGCTGTACATTGGCGAATTGGCTACGCTCATTACCTCCCGAACGGCTTCCAAATGACATTTAAAACGCATGTAGAACACATGGATAAATTTCGAATAATCGGCGGAAAAAAGTTGAAAGGGGGCGTCGCGATCAGCGGCGCGAAGAATTCAGCCCTGCCGTGTCTGGCCGCGGCGTTGCTCACTTCCGAAACGGTGACGCTGCGCAACGTGCCTTATGTGCGCGACCTGATCACGATGCGGCGATTACTCGAAGACCTGGGTTGCACCGTGCTCGTCCCTGAACTGCGCACTCACCAGATCAACGCCGGCACGGTCGAAGATTACGAGGCGCCTTATGAACTGGTCAAAACCATGAGGGCGTCGGTGCTCGCGCTGGGTCCGCTCTTGGGAAGGTTCGGGCAGGCGCGCGTCAGCCTGCCCGGCGGCTGCGCCATCGGCCAGCGCCCCATAGACCTGCACCTGATGGCGCTGGAAAAGATGGGCGCGAAGATCGAGTTGCGCGGCGGCGTGGTTGAAGCCAGCGCCTCACGACTGCGCGGCGCCGACATCGAGTTTGAAACCGTCACCGTCACCGGCACGGAAAACGTGATGATGGCCGCCGCCCTGGCCGACGGCGTGACGCGAATCTCGAACGCGGCCTGCGAGCCGGAGATCGTAGACCTCGCCGACCTGCTCACCAAGATGGGCGCGAAGATCGAGGGGGCCTGCACGCCGACGATCGCCGTCACCGGCGTTGATCAGCTTGGCGGGGCCGACCATACGATCATTCCCGACAGGATCGAAGCCGGTACTTTCATAGTCGCCGCCGCGATCACTGGCGGCGAGTTGGAGATCACCAATTGCGAGCCGTCCCATTTGCATGCGGTGATCGAAAAGCTGCGCGAGGTGGGGGTGAAGATTGAATGCGCCGGCAGGGATAAATTGCGCGTGGCCGGCAACGGCGAATCACACGCCTCCTACAAGGCGGCGGACGTGACCACGGCCGTCTACCCCGGATTCCCGACCGACATGCAAGCCCAGTACATGGCGCTCATGACGCAGGCCCAAGGCGATTCGGTGATCACCGAGACGATCTTCGAGAACCGCTTCATGCACGCCGCCGAATTGATGCGCCTGGGCGCGCAGATGCGAATCAACAGCCACAGCGTGGACGTTCACGGCCCATCCCGTTTGACCGGCGCGCGATTGATCGCCTCTGACCTTCGGGCCTCGGCCTCGCTGGTCCTGGCCGGACTGGCGGCCGAAGGCGAGACATTGATCGACCGCGTCTATCACATCGATCGCGGGTACGAGAAGATTGAAGAGAAATTGCGCGCGGTCGGCGCGGAGATTGAGAGGGTAAAGGTGTGAAGAGGTGAAAGGGTGAAGGGGTGATCGGAAAACTGAATCACCCCTTCACCCTTTCATTCTGGAGTCTCAGCCGGCTTTTTCTAGCGGAAAGACGACGCGGCGGTTGACGACCATCTCGGCGGTCACGACCAATTCTTTCATCTTCTTCTGGCTCGGGAGTGTGTACATCGCGTCGAGCATCAATTCTTCCAGGATCATCCGCAGGCCGCGAGCGCCGACTTTGCGCTCACAGGCCTGCCGCGCCACGGCGCGCAAAGCCTCCTCGGTGAAGCGCAATTTGATGCCGTCCCACTCGAACTGTTTCTGATACTGCTTGGCCAGCGCGTTCTTCGGCTGAGTCAGAATTTCGATCATGGCGGCTTCGTCAAGCTCATGCAGAGTCCCCACGACCGGCAATCGCCCGACGAACTCAGGGATCAGGCCGTACCTGATCAAATCCTCGGGTTGAATCTGCTGAAACAGCTCCGTATTGGATCGCGATTGATGCATCGGGCGGATGTTGGCGTGAAACCCCACGCCTTTTTGGCCGACGCGCCGCTGAATCACCCTGTCCAGGCCGACAAAAGCGCCGCCGCATATGAAAAGGATGTTCGTCGTGTCTACGAGGTAAAATTCCTGGTGCGGGTGTTTACGCCCGCCCTGCGGCGGCACGTTGGCCACCGTGCCCTCGAGGATCTTGAGCAGGGCCTGCTGCACGCCTTCGCCGGAAACGTCGCGGGTTATCGAGGGGTTCTCGTCCTTGCGGCAGATCTTGTCTATCTCGTCGATGTAGATGATGCCTTGCTGCGCGCGCTCGACGTCGCCGTTGGCCGATTGCAACAACTTCAGGATGACGTTTTCCACGTCCTCCCCGACGTAGCCGGCCTCGGTGAGCGTCGTGGCGTCGACAATGGTGAACGGGACTTTGAGCATCCGCGCGAGGGTTTGCGCGAGCAGCGTCTTGCCGGTTCCGGTAGGGCCGATCAGCAGGATGTTCGATTTCTGAATCTCGACGTCGCTGCGCCGCTTCATCATCTCTATCCGCTTGTAGTGCTGGTAGACGGCGACGGCCAGCTTTTTCTTCGTCTCTTCCTGCCCGATCACATACTCGTCGAGGAAGTTTTTGATCTCCGACGGTTTCGGAAGCGGCGGGCGCGCGGCGGCGGCTTCCTGCTGAGCGTCATCGCTTATGATCTCGATGCAGATGTCGATACACTCATTGCAGATGTAAACGGTGGGGCCTGCGATCAGCTTTTTGACTTCATTTTGGCTCTTACCGCAGAAGCTACAGCGTAAAGTGTCGTCGCCTCTTCTCATCACCGCATGGTCTCCGCATCAAGATGGAATGTGGGCATTGTTGTTGGTAGCAACCTTAAACGGAATTGCGAACGAAACGAAAGTCGCGATCCGCCGAATGGCGGCGTTGAATCTCTCAAAGGGCATTACATTCGCGCCGCAAAATCATAAACAAGTGGACCGCACGGGCGCAAGCGCCGGAGGGGGGGCGGCGGCGGGAATCTTGCCGGCATCAGTCGTCAAACGCCAGGCCGGCTTTGAGAATCTCGCAGGCGCGGACGCATTTGTCACAGATCTGAGCGCTGATCCCGGCGAACAGCCTGGCGCCCTGCGGATTGCTGCGGTCGTGTACGTTAAAGCTGCACTGCCCGACCTGAGACCCGTCATCACCCAATATTCTCTTATACCATGGCTGATCGAGCTTGGGCGGCCTGATCCCCATTTCGCGGTAATCGATCAGCAATTGCACGCAGACCTCGACGCACTCGTCGCAAATATATCCGGAATGGCCTTCAAAGAGTCGCGCGACCTCTCCCTCGCCCATGGCGCAGAAAGAACACCTCAGGACGGGCCTGTGTGTCTGCGAGATCAGAGCGCCGCCGAAGTCGAAGTGAGTGGCGCCTGCTGAGCGGATACGATCGTTCATAAAATCATGGGTGTCGGGTGTTGCGCGTTTGGTTTTACTCCCGATGTTTAATTACCTGATCTATCAGCCCGTACTCCTTTGACTGCATGGCGCTCATGATTCGGTCGCGGTCGACGTCCTTTTCGATCTGCTCTACGGTGCGGCCCGTGTGATAAGCGAGAATTTCGTTGATGCGCTCGCGCAAGCGCAAGATCTCTTCCGCCGCGATCTTGATGTCACTCGCCTGGCCCGATATTCCCCCGGCGTGCGGTTGATGGATCAGAATCCGCGAATTCGGCAGGGCGAAACGCCTCCCCTTGGTCCCCGCGGTCAACAACACGGCCGCCATCGAGGCGCACTGCCCGATGCAGAAGGTCGTGACCGGGCAGCGGACGAATTGCATGGTGTCATAGATCGCCATGCCTGCCGTCACCGAGCCGCCGGGCGAATTAATGTAAAGCGAGATTTCCCGGTCCGGGTCCTCCGATTCGAGGAATAGCATCTGCGCGACGACGAGGTTGGCGACCACGTCGTCGATCGGAGTCCCGATGAAAATGATGTTGTCCTTGAGCAGGCGCGAATAGATGTCGAAAGCGCGCTCGCCGCGGGGCGTCTGCTCGATAACCATGGGCACTAAATGAGATTGTGGATTGATCATAACGCTTGTGATTTGCTTTCGCTCTGAACCTCGCCCTCAGTTTCCGTTTGCTCCGGAGACTGAGTATGATGTTCATTCCGATCTTCGTTGAACTCTTCAACCGTGACCTCGGCGTGCTTTATAACCGCCTCCAACGCCCTTTGATGGCGCAACCTGTGTTCGATACTAGAAAGCGAGTCATCCTTTGTCAAGCGCGCCTTCAGCTGGTCCGCCGGCTCGCCGCTCATACTCGCCATCCTCTCGATTTCGGCCTCGACCTCCCACCGGCTGACCTCAACCTGCTCGGCCTCTCCGATCTTGTCGAAGACCAGCGCTGAGCGAACATCACGCGCCGCCAACGGGCGGAACTCATTCATTCGGCCTTCCCAATCGATCTCTTTAATCGTCTGCGGAGGGACGCCGTTGCGCATCAGGAGGTACGCGAATTCGCGGGCGCGGTCGGCGGCCTGCGGCTCGACCAGCGCGGACGGAACCTCGAAATCGTAATCCTCAAGAATCCGCTTCACGACTTCTTCGCGAAGACCGGAATCGGCCCGCGACTCGGCGGACGCCGTCAAATTTTCTCGAATCCTGTCGCGCAGCTGCTGGAGATTTTCATAGTCGCCGAAATCCCGCGCGAATTCGTCGTCGAGTTCGGGCGCCTCTTTTTCGCGGATCGCGACCACGGTCGCCGTAAAATCGAGCGTCTTGCCGGCCAGCCCTTCGGCCGAGAAATCTTCCGGGTATTTGACGCGGAACTCGCGGACGTCGCCAGCCTTCACGTCGCGCAGATTCTCGTTGAATTCGGGCTGGACGTTGTTGGCGCCGACCTCGATCTGCACGTCGTCGGACTTCAAATCCTCTTCTTCCGGCGGTTCGACGTACTTGCCGACCAGGTTGACCGAAACGAAGTCGCCGTCGCGAGACGGGCGGTCTTCCACCGGAACGAATTCCGCCGCGGATTGGCGCAGGTGATCGAGCGTATGCTCGACATCCTCATCGGTCACGGTGGCGACTCGTTTTGTCAGTTTCAAACCCTTGTACTCTTTAAGCTCGAATTCAGGCATGACTTCAAACGTCGCCCTGAACTTCAGCGGCTCGCCCTGGCCGATAGACAGGGCGTCAATCTGCGGCTCGCCGACGACGCGAAGCATGTGTTCGGCGACGGCGGCCTGCAGCGCCTCTGGAACCAGGCTCTGAACGACTTCTTCCTCCGCTTCTTTGGCGAAACGTTGCTTGATGAGTTCGCGCGGGACGCGGCCGGGGCGGAATCCCGGAATCTTCAGGTGGCGCGCGTAGGCGACGTAGGTCTTTTCGAAGGCCGCGTTGACCTCCTCAACGGAGACTTCTACAGTGAGGCCTTTCCGACATTGGGAGAGATCAGCGACAGCGACTTGCAGCTTCAATGTTCTTTACCTTTCTTCACAGACACTCGAACCAATCGAGTCGAAATGGGAATCACAGGCAGCGGGTGAGTCGAGATTTGGTAGGAATGGCCCCGGAGGGACTCGAACCCTCACGCCCGTAAAGGACCTTCGGTTCTAAGCCGAAGACGTCTACCAATTCCGCCACAGGGCCTCTCTATCGCACACTTCATATTGTTTTCACCCCTGATCTTCGAGTTGCAGAGACTAACAAATTTCACCAAGCCCCGCAACGGCCGCGCATTTGACAGCCGCGCGCGCGCGACCTATAACACTGGCGCAACGTAATGAATGAGGCTTATAGGACTTATGGGATTTATAGGACGTCCCATAAATCCTATAAGTCCCATTCCGGAGGAGATGATGACTTTTTTGGATCGTATCAACGAAGATTTGAAAGCGGCGATGAAGAGCAAAGACTCCGATCGGCTCTCGACCTTGCGGATGGTCAAGACCGCGCTCAAGAACCGCGAGATCGATAAAATGGAAGCGCTCACCGACGAAGAGGCGATCAAGGTTCTGCAATCCCTGGTCAAACAGCGCCGCGATAGCATCGAACAATATCAACAGGCCGGGCGTATAGAATTGGCCGAGAAGGAAGCGGCCGAGATCAAGGTCATCGAAGAATACCTGCCCGCCGCCCTGGACGATGCGGCCATCGCGCGCGTCGTCGAAGAGACCATCGTCGAGACCGGCGCGAGTTCGATGAAGGAAATGGGCGCGGTGATGAAGGCCGTCATGGCCAAACTCGCGGGCCAGACCGTCGACGGCAAGGCGGTCAACCAAATCGTGAAATCGAAGCTCGGCGGTTGACGCGCCACACAATGATTATCGCTCGAATCCATTTCGCCGGATTGCGCATCCGGCTTCAGGGAGGACAACTTATGGGAACATTATTAGGGGTGGCCGCGACGATCCTGGATATCTTCGCCATTTCCGACGTGATGAGATCGAGTCGCGATTGGGCCACCAAAGTCGTGTTAATAGCGATCATTCTGTTGATCCCCTTCGTAGGCGCCGGGTTGTATCTCTTCGCGTTTAGAGAAAAAAGCATTTCGTAAAATATGAGCAATGACAAGCTCGCCCAATTCGCCGGCCGAAAGTATCTGAACCTGGAGAGCTATCGCAGAAACGGGCAAGGAGTGCGCACGCCACTCTGGTTCGTCGAAGACGGCGGCGCGCTGTTTTTCTACACCGTGGCCCATTCATACAAGGTCAAACGGATTCGTAACAATCCGCGCGTGCGCGTCGCCCCGTGCGACGCTCGCGGCAATGTCAAAGGCGAATGGGCGGCCGCCACGGCCCGGCGGCTCGGCGTCGCAGAATCGCGACGGGCCAATGATTTATTGAATCGCAAGTACGGATGGGCCAAACGCATACTCAATTTCTTTGCCAAAATCAGAGGGCATGAGCGCGCAGCCTTTGCGATTCAGCTTGATTGACCGCCGGCGCCGTACGGGGAGCGTCAGCCATTAATCTATTCACAAGTTCTTTGAACAAATCAGACCTCCGGCTCGGCTTGAACAAGCAAGCCGACGGTTTTGTCAATCAATTGGGCGAATCGTCGTATAGTATCGACATCATAGTCGTCCAACACATCGGCAAT
>DATCXQ010000165.1:0-6487 GCA_036565725.1 Blastocatellia bacterium | reverse complement strand
ACCTGCCGTTCGGTGATGTTGGTCTGTAAGACCGGGCCTTCGGTCTGAAGCGCTCCGGCGGCGGCGGTAACGGTGGTCACCTCTCCAAGCGCGCCGACCTCCAGCCTGACGTCTACACGACGCGTCACCTGCACGGCAATCTGGAGCCTGTCGAGGGTCATCGTTTTAAACCCTGCGGCTTCCACGGTCAGCCGGTAAGGCGCCGCTCTCAATTCGGGCACGACAAACGCGCCGTCGTCCGTGGTGGCCACTTCGCGGCTCGCGCCGCTGTCCAGATTGACCACCGTCACTTTGGCGCGCCTGACGGCGCCGCCGTTCTGATCGATTACTGTTCCGCTGATCGCCCCGCGATCGCTTTGAGCGAGCGCCGGCAGTGACGCCACGACTGCGAAAAGAAATCCGAATAGCTTGGCTGGGATAGGCATGCGGTGAACCATAGTTTATCCCCTTTCTTACGAGTGATGCGAAAGAACTTCGTTGGCAGGCTATATTGCGCCTGCGGCGGTGAATGAGGCTAAAACACCTCGAAATTCATCAGGTAAAGAGATCAAGATGTCGATTTTGTATTCGTCGGAATTTTTCCCAGCTCGCTAGATGTGTAGGACTGAACTCTTCTGATTTTTATCAGCGCATGTTCATTTTAAGCCATAATGAGCACGCGTCAAGCGCAATTTCTCGTGTAACACAAAAAATAAAGGTTCTTCTATATGTTGGTAGCGGTCAACAGGCATTTTGGAGATTCGCTGCGTCACTCCGCTGGGCCATTGAATTTGTACAGACGAAACCGAGGCGGCGCCGAGACCGGCGATGATTCGCGGGTCGTTGGCTGACAAATAGCTGGACGAAGTTGTGACATCGAAGATGGTCCGGGCGCCTCGATCATCAACGACCGACACGCGAGCGCCGAGACCCAGGCAGTTCGACTTTTTTTCCCGCAGGCTTAATCCGATCCAGTGATTCTTCGTTCTGTTGTTGAGCAGAACGACCGGGGCCCGTTAAGCGTACTGATGACGAAATCGGTATCCCCATCATTGTCGAGATCGCCGCTGGCCGCGCCGCGGGCAGCCAAAGGAATGTTGAACGGCTCTCCCGCCGACGCCGAATGAATCGCTGTCAACGACGCCTTAAATCTGATATTGCAGATTTGCAAGCCCGCCTTGACACCGCATCCGTCGCTCCACATACTCTGCCCATTCATTTCGGGGTAGTGATCAAACGGCAGGGCGGCGCAATACAATACTTCACACAGGCGCATAAATGAGTGAACGCATCAAGACAACCGTCGTCGGAAGTTATCCGGTTCCATCCTGGCTCGTCGGGAATACGTCGCGACTCGTCTTGCGTGACGCCGTGATGGTCGTCCTCAAGACGCAGGAGTTGGCCGGCCTGGACCTGATTGCAGACGGCGAGCTGTCACGCTTCGACCCCGGCCACCCCGAAACGAACGGAATGATCGATTACTTCGTCGGGCAGATGGAGGGCATCCGGAAGCGCTTCTCGATGGCGGAGCTTCAGCGTTTTTACCACGACCGCGCGCTCGGGTCGCGCGCGTTGCCCGCCGGAATGGTTGTGGGCAAGGTCGAGGCGGGGACGCTGAACCTGGCCAGGGATTATGAGTCGGTGCGGGCGCTGACCACATTCCCGCTCAAGTTCACCTGCACCGGCCCACACATGCTGTCGCGCGTGCTCATCAATTGTCATTACAAGGAGCGGGCGGAGCTGGCTATGGACATCGCCGAGGCGCTGCGCCGCCAGTTGGAATCGGTCGAGGCCGACGTGGTCCAGTTAGACGAAGCCTACATCGCCGGACACCCCGAAGACACCGGCTGGGCCGCCGAGGCGATCAACCACGCGCTCGACGGCGTCCCCAACGAAACGGCCGTTCACATCTGCTTCGGCAACTACGGCGGTCAGACCGTCCAGCGGGGATTCTGGCGCGACCTCATCCCGTTTCTGAACAAATTGCGCGCCGACCACCTTGTTCTCGAGTTTGCGAGGCGTGGCTACGACGAACTGGAAGTGTTTCGCGACCTCAGTCCGAACATCGGCCTCGGCGTCGGCGTCGTCGACATCAAGGACAACGAAATCGAAAGCCCGCAGCTAATCGCATCCCGAGTCGAAACGATCATCAGGAAGGCCGGCGAAGGCCGGCTTAAATATATTCACCCGGATTGCGGATTCTGGATGCTCCACCGGAGCGTCGCCGACCGCAAGATGCGCGCCCTGGTCGAAGGTCGTGACCTGTTCGAGGGGCGCTCTTAAATAGCCACAGAGACACAGAGACACAGAGACAAGGAGAAGGGGAGACAAGGAGAGGGGGGAGAGAAATAACCTTGTCCCCTTGTCCTCCCTCTCTCCCTCTCTCTGTGGCTCTGTGTCTCTGTGGCTGACACCTGTTCAAGTGGAATACGCGACATCGCCGACAAAAGAATTGACGAACGCCGAAAAGGTCGCCGTTCGCGCGACGGTATTTCAGCACCTGGCGGGCATTGTTCTGGCGCCGGTCGTCAAGGCGCTTGCGGATCGCGGCGTATTCGCAATGCTCGCGGACGCGCCCGCGGGGATCGGCTTTGATGAGATTGCGGATCAAACGCACGGCAATCGCGGGTATCTCAGAGTGGCGCTGCGGCTGCTGGTCTCTTGCGGCTGGATGGCTGAAACCGGAGACGCGAAATACGCGCTGACGACGGAGGGCAAGATTGCGGTGTGGCTCGCCCCTCTCTACAGCGAGGCCGTCTCATTCATTCCGAAGGCGATCTTCCTCGACGATTTTCTCTTTGGCAAATCGGATCGGGCCGTCCTTCCGCACCTGCAAGACCTCGTCCGCCGCGCCAGAGAGCGATGGGGCGTTTACACCGAAGGGAACACCACTGCGGCCAAAGTTCACCGGCGGACGGCGCGTTATCTGGACGGAATGCTGATCGGACCGAGCATGGTGGCCCTGGCGCGCGAAGGAATTTTCGATCTCATCGGGCAGGCGTCAGACGGCGTTGACCCGAAAGAGGCGCCTGGCAATCCGCGCAGTCTTGCGTGTGTCTTCGAGTTGTTGGAGTCGCAAGGGTGGCTGGAACGTGTGGGGAACCGCTTGCGACTTACATCCCAGGGGCGTTATGCGGCTCAGATCGCCAGTTCTTATGGAGTGACAGTCTCCTATTTGCCGCTTTTCGAGATACTCGGCACGTTGTTGTTCGGCAATGCAGAGTTCCCGCGCGTTGATGAATCGGGAGGCGAACTACTCGTCAATCGCGGAATGAACGTATGGGGCAGCGGCGGCGCGCATAACAATTATTTTACGAAGAGCGATGAAATCATCATCGAACTCTTCAATCGGCCGCTCGATCATCAGCCTTTGGGCGTCTGCGACATGGGGTGTGGCGACGGCTCGTTGCTCGCGCACGTCTACTCCGTCGTCAAGGAGAAGACGCTGCGAGGCGCCGCGCTCGACGCTCGTCCACTGATTCTGGTCGGCGCCGACGTCAGCAAGGTCGCGCGGCGCATCAGCAAACAGAGGCTACGTAAGGCCGGCATTCCCAATTTCCATGTCATTCAGGGGGACATCAACCGTCCGGCGCATTTGGCGAGCGAACTGGAGCGGCTGGGTCTGGACATTCACGACCTATTGCACCTCCGATCCTTCCTGGATCACAACCGCCCTTATCATCCGCCGGCCAATTACATTTGTGGGTCGCGGCAGGCTAGAACGAGCGGGGCCTTCGCGTATCTGGGCGAGGAGATTCCGCCCGATGAATTGGAAGAGAATCTGGTCCGGCACCTACGTCGCTGGGCGCCATACGTTGGGCGGTTCGGCCTGCTCGTTATGGAACTCCATACGTTGCCTCCGCAGGTTACCGGCGCCAATCTCGACCGTACGCTGGCAGTGGCCTACGACGCCACGCACGGATTTTCCGATCAGTATCTCGTCGAGCTTGACGTCTTCCTCGCTTGCGCGCGAGAGGCGGGACTGGCGCCTGACGAGAGATTCCAGGCGAAGTTTCCGCCGTCGGACCTCGCCACCATCAGTATCAACTTCTTTACGGCTGACGCGCTGAAACAGTGAAAAATCGCCATTCTGCATTTTCGATTCTCCATTCTCCATTCTCAGGCAGGATGAGAAACGCCACTTACCGCCTGAGAATGGAAAATCGAAAATGTTGAGTGTGTTCTTTTAATCGATATATATGCCTACGATGACATATCCAAACGCGCTGCTGCACGACGCTCTCCGCAAGAGGGCATATGAGGCGCCTGATCGGGTCGCGATCGTATTTGAAGGCAGGAGCCTGACCTTCGCTGACCTCGACGCCGAATCGAACCGGCTGGCGCACGGCCTTCGCGCGCTCGGACTCGAGGCCGGAGACCGGCTCGGCATCTTCATGCCGAACTGCCCTGAAGTCGAGATTGCCTTCTACGCCGCAAGCAAGCTCGGCGCGGTGGGCTGTCCGCTCAACTCTTCGTATCGAGAACGCGAAGTGACATACCAATTAAATGACTCCGGGGCCAGAATGCTAATCACTCACGCGAAACTCTGGCCTGTGGTTGAAGCGGCGCTACCGCGTCTCGCGTCTGCGCTTACCATAATCCTCGTCGGCGACGATGCGCCGGATTCGGCCTCTAACATCATCGGTTATAGTGATGTCGTCGATGGCCAATCATCCGAGGCGCCGCACGCGCACATTGATCCGGACCAGTTGGCCGCGCTGCCCTATTCGAGCGGGACAACCGGTTTGCCGAAGGGCGTGATGCTGACGCACCGCAACCTGGCTATCAACCACGAGCAGTGGGGGAGCATGCTGCAGTTAGGCCCGGACGATTGCTACATCATCTACCAGCCGCTCTCGCACATCTATGGCGTGACGATGATGGGCGTGAGCGTTCGCTCCGGATCGAAACAGATACTACTCGAACGCTTCGATCTCGAGGCTGTTGTTCGGTTGATCGAGGAGCATGGCGTGACGTGGCTCTTCGCCGTCCCGCCGACTCTGCTCACGCTAGCCAACGCGCCGGGGCTGGATGCTTCGCAATTCCGAACGGTCAAGTACGCATTCAGCGCGGCGGCGCCGCTCCCGCCCGACGTGGCTCGCCGCGTGGAGGCCCGCTTCGGCTTCCGCATTGTTCAAGGATACGGCCTGACGGAGGCCGGCCCCGCCACACATCAAACTCCCCTGGATCGCATCAAACTCGAGAGCAGCGGCGTGCTGCTGGCCGACACCGAACTCAGGATCGTCGATATCGAGACCGGCGAACTGGATCTGCCCCCAGGCGAGGTCGGCGAGATAGTTGTGCGGGGCCCGCAAGTCATGAAGGGTTACTGGAACGCGCCGGAAGAAACCGCGCGCGCCTTGCGCAATGGCTGGCTTTACACAGGCGACATCGGCCGGGTGGACGACGAGGGGTTTATCTACATCGTCGACCGAAAAAAGGAGATGATCAAATACAAGAGCTTCAGCATCGCGCCGGCTGAACTCGAAGCCGTATTGCTAGAACACCCTGACGTGGCGGATTGCGGCGTCACCGGCGCGCCGGATGCGGAGGCGGGCGAGGTTCCGAAAGCCTTCGTCGTGCCGCGCGCAGGCCGAACTCTTGACCTCGACGCGCTCGCGCGATTTGTTTCAGAGCGCGTGGCGGGCTATAAGCAAATTCGTCACTTCGAGGTGATCGAGAGCATTCCCAGGACGCCGTCGGGAAAGATTCTGCGCAGGATGCTGAAGCAATAATCAGACCGTGCGCCTTTGGTAAACCGGTACGGTATAGGTGTTCCGCAAATGTATTGGCTTACCAAAGTCGCTCATCGTGGTGATCTGTGGAGCATAGGTTAGCGCGCGATTCTCTTGCGCAGAAATGAGGCGTTGCCGAAGTAATTCCACTTAAACAATTGCCATGTTAGCCACAAGGCGGTCGGTCCTTGCCCCATTGCGCTTTAAACATGCCTGTCCATTTAAGATTGTTAGGCCCAGCGAACTCATAGGAGCCTTCCACTTGCTTGTTCACTTCCACCTTCTTCAGACGAAGCGTGCCACGCAACCATACCGGATTTTGCCCCTCAAGATACAACGCCGCGCGCACGATTGGTAATTGTGGATCCGGTCCGCGTTGAGACACTTGTACAAGTTTAAGGTCCTTACCAACCACGTTTTCCCAGTTACTCCATTTTATCTCTATACTAATTAAAGGCGTAGGCGCCGATGTCTCGCCGCTATAAGGCTTCTGTGTCAAATAAACTTCCAGAGCGCGCGCATCCTCTTGCATGCACCCTCGAAAAGCTAGGGCATAAGTATATTCGGTCGCTGAGCGTACATCTCTAAATAACCCCAGACCCAAGGCTAATGTAAGTAAAATGAACCTTGTCTTCATCTTCCTACCTCGATGGATACTCCATCCATAGCCGCCAGGCTTGGATGGAGAGGAAATCGAGACCGGATGCGAATTGAAGGGCTTGTCCCTTCGATGAGCATACGGTTGTCTCTTGTAGTATATTGCCCTCGGTCAA
>DATCXQ010000143.1:0-3630 GCA_036565725.1 Blastocatellia bacterium | reverse complement strand
CGTGGAGCAAGTGTCAAACGCGGAGCCAGGCAGGCCGGCCGGGGATTCGCCGCCTATTAAGCCGCTCACGAATTGGGAGATGGCCAGCCGCCTCAGTTATTTTCTGTGGGCTTCGATTCCCGACGACGAATTGCGGCGCGCGGCCGGAGCGGGCGAGTTGACCGATCCCGAGGGGATTCGGCGGCAAGTGAAGCGAATGATCGCCGATCCGAAGTCGCGGCGGCTCGCGACGGAGTTCTTCGGCCAATGGCTGGGCTTTTATCATTTCGACCAGCACAAGGGTGTGGACACGGGGCGATTTCCCGAGTTCACGGACGACGTGAAGGAGGCCATGTACGACGAGGCGGTCTCTTTCTTCGAGCACGTGATTCGCAAGGAACGGCCTGTCCGCGAAATCCTGTTCGCCGACTACGCTTTTCTGAATAAGGACCTGGCCAGGTTTTACGGGGTCGAGAAAGAGATCAAATCCACGGAGCGGCTGGAATTGGTGGAGGGCGCGGGCGCGTTCCGGCGTGGCGGACTGCTCCGCCTGGGGGCATTGCTGACGGCGACTTCCGGGCCGCTGCGCACGAGTCCGGTGAAGCGCGGCGACTGGATTTTGCGGCGTATTCTGGGTACTCCGACGCCGCCCCCTCCCGCCGACGCGGGGTCGCTGCCTGCCGATGACAAATTGTTCGGCGGTTTGTCGTTGAAAGCCAAGCTGGAACAGCACAAACGCAACGCGTCCTGCGCCAATTGCCATACCCGCATTGATCCGCTCGGCTTCTCGTTGGAACGCTACGATCCGACGGGGCGCTGGCGCGAGCGGTATCCTGACGGAAACCAGATCGAGGACGCGGCGACGCTCGCAGATAAAACCGAGATCAAAGGTGTGGATGGGCTGCTCAAATACCTGCAATCGAAAGAGGCTCAGGTTCGCAAGACGCTCTCTTATAAACTGGTCGGATACGCGTTGGGGCGCGCCGTGCTGGCGTCCGACCAATTGCTGATCGAGCGGATGACGCAGGCGGGCGGCGACGCCACGTTTGCGCAACTGGCGACCGAGATCGCCACCAGCAAGCAGTTCCGCCACCGCCGCGGGCGAGAGGAAAGTCCGGAGGCGGCGCCAGCGAAATCAAAAGTCGCGATGAATGTGGCGGTACAGCATGCTGGTGTTCACAGCAAAGACCATGTTAATAGAACGCGGATGACGCGGATGCGGCGGATCATCGCGGATAAAACCGAATAAGATCAGCGTCAATCCGCCGCATCCGCGTCATCCGCGTTCTATTAACCCGTACACCGACTCAGGTTTTAGTTCAAAGGGACCAGACAATGAAAATCACGAACCAGACATCGCGGCGTCATTTTTTGCGGGGCGCAGGCGTCGCGCTTGCCTTGCCCTGGCTGGAGTCCTTACCGCTTCTGGCGCAAGACGGCGCCGTTTCCGTGGCCGCAAATGCGAACAAGCCGCCGATTCGATTTGCGCACATCTTCTTTTCCAACGGCGTCGAACCTGCTCACTGGTGGGCGAAAGGCGATGGCAGGGACATGGAATTCGGCCCCGGGGCGCAACCGTTCGCGCCGATCCGTGAAGAACTGATCTTCCTGCGCGGGCTGTATCATCAGAAGGCCTTCGTCTCCACAAGCCCTCACCTGGGCAGAATGAATTTGCTCTCCGGCGCGACGGTCAGTCTGGACCCGAAAGAGATTCGCGTAGGGACGTCTTTTGACCAGGTGTTGGCGCAGCGCATCGGCAATCAGACCGCCACGCCGAGTTTGGCGTTGGGGATCGAGCCGAACGAGTTGCGGCTGGAAGACGGCCTCTCGATGATTTACGGCTCGAACATCTCGTGGGTGTCTCCGACAAAGCCCGCCACCAAAGAAATCTATCCGGCGCGCGCCTTCGACCAGTTGGTCAGCGACGGCAAAGGCCGTGAGCTTGACCGCAGCATTCTCGACGCAGTGTCCGTCGAAGCGAGCGCGCTTCGGCCCAGGGTCGGCGCCGGCGACCGCAAGAAGCTGGACGAATACCTCGAATCCATCCGCGACATCGAGAAGCGCATTGACCATGCCGCCAAAGAAGAGCGACTCGAAGGATGGCGCCCGACTTTGAAACAACCGAACATGCCGCGCCCGGCGGACGAGGCCCCGCGGAATGTGCCGGAGCACATGAAGCTGATGCTCGATCTGATCGTCCTCGCCTTCCAGATGGACAAGACGCGCGTGGTCACGCTGATGCTCAACAACGACCTCTCGCAGATGAACTTCAAGTTTATCGAAGGCGTGCGGGGGGCCTTGCACCTCGACCTGACTCATAACGGCAAGGCGCCGGAACTCGAGGCGATGTACCTGAAGACCAATAAGTTTCACGCACAACAATTCACCTATCTCGTTCAGCGGCTGAGGGAAATAGACGAGGGCGGAACCTCGCTCCTCGATAATTCGATCCTGATGTTCGCCTCCAGCCTGTTCGACGGCGACGCGCACAGCGCGGATCACTTGCCCATCGTGCTCGCGGGCAAAGCCGGCGGCGCTTTGCGGACGGGCCGCGTACTGGACTACCTCGATAAAGGCGATGACAATCGGCGCGCCTGCAGCCTTTACCTCTCGCTGATGGACCTGATGGGCGTGCGGCTCGATCGTTTCGGAGACACGGACAAACGGCTGGCGGGGTTGTAGCCGACCCCGCCGCGTTGGCGGCGCATTGAATTTAGCCGTGGTATTTTTTTCACGTCGCGTCAGCGACGATTGAATTCAGCCGTCGCTCGCGCGACGCGGGAATATTCTGCGACCATCCCGTGGGTTGATGGTCTTTGAAAATTAAATGCAACCACGCAATTCAACGTAGGGGCGGGTTTTCCCCGCCCCTATCGCTCGGGTCACGGACCAGGGCGGGGAAAACCCGCCCCTACACCAATGGTTGTATTTAATTCTCAAACATCATAAACGCACGGCTAAACTCCGGCGCCGCAAATGCGGCAAGGGGAACTGAGTAGTTACCGCTGAAGATCGAGTTTTAATGCAGTTTTCACTCGGGCATTCAGGAATAGCAAACCACGGGGAACACGGGGCACACGGGGATGTTTAGATCGGTTTGCAGTTCAGTGTACGGATGTTTGTAGTCCCGCCTTTAGGCGGAAAGGCTCAAGAGCCAGACGATTCCAGCTAAAGCCGGGACTACGAACCGTAAATGCAATCGCAACGCGCTCTAGTTTTGCTCTTCCCCGTGATCCCCGCGCCCCCGTGGTTGATTCAACCTTAACATTCAAATCGAAGACGCTGTAGATCGCCTGGAAAACACCTGGGGCCGGCGAACCCACACGCCGACTGAAGTGATTTTTCAAACCCTTCCATCCACGAGAAACACGAAGCGTCACGAAATTCGGGGTTCGCCTCGCCCTCTTCTCTTCGCGACCTTCGGCGCCATTTACTTTGGAGGTATGTATGACCAGATCCAACTTGAAATCATTCTACGCGGCGTTACTGACGCTGCTGCTGGCGCCGCTTGTTTTAGGGCAATCGGATCGCGGCACGATCACCGGAACTGTGACCGACAGTTCGGGCGCGGCAGTGCCTGGCGCTAACGTGACGGTGACCAGTCAGGCGACGAACGCCTATTCGACGGCGGTGACCACCGGCGACGGCGTC
>DATCXQ010000056.1:0-21566 GCA_036565725.1 Blastocatellia bacterium | reverse complement strand
CTCCGGGATATACCCGGAAGTGATAGCGTCTGGTATTCGAGAGTCGACTCTCGAACAACTTCGGAGATTTTACGTGGACGATATTTTCCAACCACAACCTCCTATCACCGGTTCTCAAGGATCAGAAACTGTTTCTCTCCCCTGCGGGACGAGCGCCTTTGATCGGGGGCGATATACCAGAAGAGTTCGCTTTATGCTCATCGAAGGGTCAAGCCCTTCAATTCGCATACGGTCTCGATTTCCTCTCCATCCAAGCCTATCGGCTTTGGATGGAGTATCCATCGAGGGGAAAAGATGAAGAAAAAGGTCATCATCGTTTTTGGCGCGATTCTGCTCGCCGCGCTCGGCCTCTTCTTCTTTTTCTTGCCCGGCTACGTGGGCAGGCGGATGAACGCCACGGTCGAGGGGCCGCCTTACGCGGCGTCGGAGCGGGCGAAGGCTTTGCATAAGACGCTGATAGTCGCCGATCTGCACGCGGACACGCTAATGTGGGACCGCGACCTTTTGGATAGAGGCGACTGGGGCCACGTCGACCTTCCGCGTTTGGTAGAAGGCAACGTGGCCCTGCAGGCGTTCACCGTCGTCACAAAAACGCCCCGCGGCATGAATATCGACTCGAACAGCGGCGACACTGACAACATCACGCTGCTGGCGCTGGCCGAGCGCTGGCCGGTCACAAGCTGGATAAACCTGACCGAACGCGCCTTGTATCAAGCCAGGCGTTTACACGAAGCGTCGGCGCGCTCGAACGGAAAGCTCATGATCCTGCGGACCGGCCAGGACGTGACGAACTTTTTCGAACGGCGCAAGACGGATACTGAAATCGTCGGCGGCTTCCTGGGACTTGAAGGCGCGCACGCGCTCGAGGACGACCTGAATAACCTGGACCGCCTCTTCGACGCGGGTTTTCGTATGATCGGCCTGGCCCATTTTTTTGACAACGAGATGGCCGGGTCGGCCCACGGCGTCGAGAAATACGGCCTGACCGACAAGGGCAGGGAACTGGTGTGGCGAATGGAAGAGAAGCGAGTCTTCATCGATCTGGCCCATGCCTCGCCGAAGACGATTGACGACGTGTTGCGAATAGCCGCTCAGCCGGTAATCGTTTCACACACGGGAGTTAAGGGAACGTGCGACAATAGGCGCAACCTGAGTGACGATCAGCTCAAAGCGATCGCGAACAACGGCGGGATCGTCGGCATAGGTTTCTGGGACACGGCCGTCTGCGACCGCGGCGCGGCGGCGATTGCGAAAGCCATTCGCCATGCGGCTAATATTATGGGCGTCGACCACGTGGCGCTGGGGTCGGACTACGACGGCGCGGTCGAAGCCCCGTTCGACGCCACAGGCATAGTTCAGATCACCGACGCATTATTGAGAGAAGGCTTCAATGAAGACGAGATCAGAAAGATCATGGGCGAAAACGTGATCCGCACGTTGCAGCTCTACCTGCCATGAGGGGATGGGGGATAGGGAATGGGGAACAGGAAATGGTATTCTTTTTCCCATTCCCTATCCCCCATCCCTCATTCCCCTTATTGCACTACCGTCTCGCTAGCCGTCTCCGACCGGGGGCCCTCATTGCTGAAGGCGTCGACGGCGGTAATTTGATAGAAATATTTCTTGCCCACTTGCCCGCTATCGTCACGGAACGACGCGCTCTTGTGCAATTCCGTGTTCAGCTTGACCCATTTTTCTGGCGGGGCGTTCTCGTCCTCGGTCCGGTAGACGTTGTAACCGACGACGTCCGGTTCGGCGCTGAGCGGCCAGAAGACGCTGACCGTTTTGTTGATCGAAGCGATGGTGATCGGCTTCGGCGGCGCGGGTGGGAACGTGTCTTTCGGCGTGTGGTCGAGCGGCGGACTGTCGTCGCTTTCAATCGATTCGCTCAGGCTGGCCGAGCCGGGCTTAAACGAAAGGCTTCGCACTACGTATTGATACTTGGCCCCGAACTGAAAGTTGCGGTCGACGAAACGCGGCTCGAGCAAAGCTTCGACGTTAACCTTGTTCAACGCCCCTCCCTGGCGGCGGTAGATATTGTATCCAACGACGTTGGCCGGGGATGTCTCGTTCATATTGCCCTCCGGCGGGTCCCATGTGATTTCGATCTGCGTCTCGACCTGCTTCACCGCCAACTTGGTGGGAGGCAGAGCCAGATTGAGGAGAGGCTCGATCGTCGCATAGGTCGAGAAATCGAAGGCCTGTCCGGCGGTGTTGAACATCCGAACCGAGTAACGGTAACGCTTGTTTTGCGTTTCCCCCTTCACATTCAACGTGTCGCTGTAAACGACGCCGGAGCGGTCGAGCGGGATGTCATCGGCCAGGATCGAATAGACCACGCTGGCCTTTTCCGAAAAGGTTTCGATCGGCAACCCCATCGGCGCGTCGATCGGCTCTACCAGTCGGTAAACGTCGATGCGCTGCATCTGCGTTTTCGGCGTCCGCGTGAACGGGAGGCTCAAGATGAGATGCCCGCCCCGCTGTTCGACTTTCAGGCCTTCAACACGGAGCGGCGCGCGCTGCACCGGCGGCAGCGGAGGGCCGACCTTTCCGCAAGCGGCCAGGAATACGGAGAGAAAGAGGGACAAGGCGATGGGGCGACGGGGCGACGGGGCGACGGGGCGACAAGGAGGCTCAGGAAAACCAATCTCGCCTCGTCGCCTTGTCGCCCTGTCGCCCCGTCGCCCCGTCGCGATTTTACAAAATGTATCTGCTGAGATCTTCATTCTTCACGATATCGGCCAGCATATTACGCACGTAAGCGGCGTCCACAACCTGGCGTTTTTCTTTCAGGTCGGGACCTTCGAAGGAAATCTCGTCAAGGACTTTCTCCAGGATCGTGTGGAGGCGGCGCGCGCCTATGTCTTCGGTGGTTTCGTTGACCTTGAAAGCGAAGTTGGCCACTTCGTCAATCGCGTCTTCGGTGATTTCGAGCGTGACGCCTTCGGTCTCCATCAACGCCTTGTACTGTTTGATCAGGGCGTTCTTCGGCTCGGTCAGGATGCGTTTGAAGTCGTCGACGGTCAGCGGCTGCAGTTCAACGCGGATCGGGAAGCGGCCCTGCAATTCGGGGATCAGGTCTGACGGCTTCGAGACGTGGAAAGCCCCCGCCGCCATGAAGAGGATGTGGTCGGTGCGAACCATGCCGTATTTGGTGTTGACCGTGGTGCCTTCGACTATAGGCAGGATGTCGCGCTGCACTCCTTCACGCGAAACGTCGGGGCCGTGGCCCGATTCGCGCCCGGCGATCTTGTCGATCTCGTCCAGGAATATGATGCCCGACGATTCGACGCGCTCGAGGGCGACGCGGGCGACCTGATCCATGTCTACAAGCTTCTGCTCCTCCTCCTGCATCAGGTACTCCATCGCCTCGTCGACGCGCATCCGGCGCTGTTTGGTGCGCCCGCCGAACAAGCCGGGCATCATGTCCTTGAGGTTGATGTCCATCTCCTCGATGCCCTGGTTGGTGTAGATTTCGAATGACGGGAAGTTGCGTTCGCGGACCTCGAGTTCGACGATGCGCGCGTCGAGCTTGCCCTCGCGCAATTGCTGACGGAACTTCTCGCGCGTCCGGTTGTAGGAATCCATCGCGGCGCTCTCGCTGCTTTCGATCACGTCGATGGCCGGGTCGAACGACGACGCCTTGTTTGGCGGCAGCAGCATATCGAGGATGCGCTCTTCGACGTTCTGCTGGGCCTTGTCGGCGATCTCCTCCACCTTTTCCGCGCGCACCATGTCGATCGAGATCTCCGTCAGGTCGCGGATCATCGATTCGACGTCGCGCCCGACGTAGCCGACCTCAGTGAATTTCGACGCCTCGACTTTGAGGAAGGGCGACGATGAGAGCCGCGCCAGTCGCCGCGCGATTTCAGTCTTACCGATGCCGGTCGAGCCGATCATAATGATGTTCTTGGGCATCACGTCCTGCGCCAGGTCGGCGGGCAGTTTCTGCCGCCGAATGCGGTTGCGCAAGGCGATCGCGACGGCGCGCTTGGCCGCCGACTGCCCGACCACGTGCTTGTCGAGTTCGGCGACGATCTGCCGCGGCGTCAATTCGTCCAGACTTAGCTGGTCTTCGATTTCGCCTGAAAGGTAGATAACCATAACGTAGATGTCGGATGTCAGATGTCAGATGTCAGAAGTTGACGTGGCGCGAGAGCGTCTGACATCTGACATCCGACATCTTATTTCATATTTCTTCAATCACCAGATTCAAATTACTGTAGATACAGATCTCGCCGGCGATCTTCATCGCTTCCTCCGCAATCTGGCGTGCGGAAAAATCAGTGTGTCTGGCCAACGCGCGCGCCGCGGACAGGGCGTATGGGCCGCCGGAGCCGATGGCGACTATGCCGTCATCGGGCTCGATCACGTCGCCGGTGCCGGAGATGACCAGTGTGCTCTGGCTGTCCGAAACGATCAGCAGCGCCTCCAGGTTGCGCATTATCTTGTCGGTGCGCCAGTCCTTGGCCAATTCGACTGCCGCGCGGTTCAACTGGCCGTGAAACTGCTCCAGCTTCGACTCGAAGCGCTGGAAGAGCGCGAAGGCGTCCGCGCTAGCCCCGGCGAATCCGGCCACAACCTTGTCGCTGTAAAGGCGGCGGACTTTGCGCGCGCCAGATTTCATGATCGTCTCGCCCATCGTTATCTGGCCGTCGCCCGCGATCACTACGCGACCGTCACGGCGGACCGCCAGGACAGTCGTGCTGCGTATCTGCGCCCTCTTCCCGCTCAGTGATTTATCCTCTGATTGCAACGGATATGCCATAATTGGACTATAGCCAGCGCTCGCGAGAGTTGTCAAGAAACGCGTCTGAGCGCCCTATCCAAATGCGGAATGCGGAATGCGGATTTGCGAGTTTCCCACTCCGCATTCCGCATTCCCTTATGAGCGGTATGCATCAGTGGCATTCCGCATATTCATCGTCGCTTCGAGACCGCGAGGTTGACAGCCTAAATCGGCTAAGATACTTTGCTCGACTTCAAGCTAGGCGTCACACCGCCGCGTCCGCCGCTTGATCAGATCAACACCCAATCAACCTGAACAGGAGAGGAAAAATGGCAATCAAAGTTGGCATCAATGGTTTTGGCCGGATCGGGCGCAACGTCCTGCGGTCGGCTCTGGGAGACAAGGAGATTGACTTCGTCGCGGTTAACGATTTGACCGACACCGAGACGCTGGCCCATCTGCTCAAATACGATTCGATCCTCGGCAATCTTGAAGAGGACATCTCCTACACTGAAAACACGATCAAGGTCGGCGGCGACGAATTCCGCGTATTCGCCGAGAAAGACCCGGCCAAGATTCCCTGGGAAGAGGTCGGCGCGCAAATAGTGGTCGAATCCACCGGTCGCTTTACCGACAAGGAAAAGGCTGCGGCCCACCTGCGCGGCCCGGTTAAGAAAGTGATCATTAGCGCCCCGGCCAAGAACGAAGACATCACCATCGTGATGGGCGTCAACGAGAAGGCCTACGACCCGGCCAAACATCACGTCATTTCAAACGCCTCATGCACGACCAATTGCCTGGCCCCAGTCGCTAAAGTGATCCATCAGAAATTCGGCGTCAAGAAAGCACTTATGACGACCATTCACTCCTACACGAACGATCAGGTGATCCTCGATTTCCCGCACAAGGACCTGCGACGCGCCCGCGCCGCCGCGCTCTCGATGATCCCGACCTCGACCGGAGCGGCGAAGGCCGTCGCGCTTGTCCTGCCCGAACTGAAAGGCAAATTTGACGGCATCGCAGTGCGCGTCCCGACGCCGAACGTCTCGCTGGTCGACGTGGTGATGGAAGTCGAGAAAGAGACCTCCACGGCGGAAGTCAACGCCGCGCTGAAGAACGCCGCCAACGAAGAACTAAGAGGCATCCTGGCTTTCGAAGAAGCCCCACTCGTCTCTTCAGACTTCAAGAAGAATTCCAACTCGTCAATCGTCGACGCCGAGAACACCAAAGTCATCGGCGGCAACATGGTCAAAGTCCTCTCGTGGTACGACAACGAATGGGGCTACTCGTGCCGCGTCCGCGACCTGATCAAATTCCTCGCGTCGAAGGGGCTGTAGCGTTCGTAGTACCGCCTTCAGGCGGAAGTTCACGATATCGAGCCATTCCGCCTGAAGGCGGGACTACTAACATATCCCAAAATCGAAAAGCCGCAGCGTCAACATCGAAGTTCACGCTGCGGCTTTGTGTTTATGATTGCTGGAGCGGGAGACGGGGATCGAACCCGCAACCCTTGGCTTGGGAAGCCAATGCTCTACCATTGAGCTACTCCCGCTCGGATTTGTACGAATTGTCAAAAAGCGGACGTAAATTACCACAAGTAATCTTCGGCTGCAAAGCAGCCTTTGCTCTGTCCGTTCTTACTTGCTGCGATCCTGATCGATAAATTCTGCTTACCGCTAAAAACTTCAGGCCCAAACCAGCAAATCTTGTCAATTTTCGGGATGTAAATGAGTAACACATCAACCTCGCTCTCACTGTAGGGATGGTTTTTATTCTTCTTGATCTGTTTTCTGAGATTCACCTGCACAGCGCCGACTGTTTTTTTGTGTTTCCCATCCGCATACTTGACCTGAGCTCGATAGAGCTTGCCGCCCCTTTCTACGATGTAATCGTATCGGGCGCCTTCAAAGATCGGCTTGCTGACGAACGCGCCGACCTGCAAAGCGCGCATGCCGACTTTCATCATTGCGATCTCCGCTTTTCTGATTTGATCGGGGAGCATTTATCCAGGCTCCGAGGGTGGTTTGAAAAAGCGCTCATTGTCGATTATCCAATGACCGTTGTCTATAGGCGCTACGACAACAAATCGCGCACCGCCTCCCGAATCACTGTTGGCGCGACGTCGTCACGCACGATCACGGAACCGATTTTCGTGGGGAGAATCAGGGGCAATTTGCCTTGCGCGACTTTCTTGTCGTGAGACATTGCGGCGATTACGTCTTGGGTCTTCAGGTCGTCGATGCGGGGCAGGGAGCCGAGCTTATCGACGCCGAACCTGATGGCTTCGGCTTCGGGGGGCGGGATTATGCCGGCCCTCTCGGCGATCGTCGAAGCGCACTTCATGCCGTAGCCGACGGCCTCGCCGTGTTTCAAACGGCGGTAGGCCGTGACGGCTTCGAGCGCGTGCCCGACGGTGTGGCCGAAATTGAGGATGCGGCGTAAGCCCGATTCGCGCTCATCGGCCGTGACGACCTCGGCCTTGATCTCGCAACTGCGCGCGATGACACGGGAGAGCAACGCCGGATCGAGCGCGTTGATCCCGTCCAAATTCTCTTCGATCAGGGAGAACAGCTCCGCGTCGCGGATCACGCCGTATTTGACCGCTTCGTAAAGCCCTGCGCGCAACTCTCGCGCCGGCAGGCCACGTAGAACGCCCGGGTCAATGACGACCGCGCGAGGTTGATGAAAAGCCCCGATCAGGTTCTTCCCGAGCTTGTGATTCACCGCCGTCTTGCCTCCGACCGAGCTGTCGATCTGCGCGAGCAGCGTCGTGGGGATCTGGACGTAATTGACTCCGCGTAAAAAGGTCGCGGCGACAAATCCCGCAAGGTCGCCGACCACGCCGCCGCCGAGCGCGACCACGCCGTCGGATCGTTCAAAACGATTGGCTATCAGAAAACCCCAGGCGCGTTCGGCCGTGAGCAGAGATTTCGCCCGCTCGCCGTCGCCGATCAGATGCGTGAGCGTCGCGAAGCCGGCCCGCTTCAAATTCCTTTCCACAGTCTTGCCGAAGAGCGCGTGAACTTTCGGATTCGAGACGATCGCCAGCCGGCGTGTCTTATCGCCGAGCGCGGCGCGGGCGATCTCGCCGGCTTGAGACAACGCGCCGTCGGCTATGGTGATGTCGTAACTGCGTTCGTCTAACGCAACATGAACTGTTTGTGCCATGAGCATGCTTGTTGATTTTCAATTATAGCGTTTTTCACTTGGGTATTCAGGAATAACAAACCACTGGGAGCCAGTGCCCCCCGTAGTTGATTCAACCTGAACGTTCAAATCGAAGGCGCTATAAATCAGATCGAGCCGATTGGCTCCTTCCTCAGGTCATATTGGCTGGTTGATGTATGCGTTGTCCACCAGAGTCGGCGCGCACTCGCTGACGTTCAATTCTGAAGCGATCTCTACATCCAGCTCGAATCCCCACTCAATCAATTCGCGGCCTGAACCGCATCGCTTGAGCGTATGCCCGAGATCGGATTTGACGTTGAGATAAGCCGAAAGCGCCGCTCCCGCCTCCGGCGCCAGACTGCCCTTGACTGCCCTTGAGATGGCTGATGACAGCGCCTGCGCCCACCCAGTCTTCAAAGGCCGGGCGCAGTGAGCCGTCATCCCACCGCTCTCCCGCCGGGATCACTGCGACGCGCGGGCCGTACTTCGCGGCGGCCGTTGCGACCGCGCGACAATTTCTCAAACAAGCGGTCAGGGTCGGAGTCGTTCCGGTCGCGAGGCTTAGCGCCGAGCCGTTTGGCGAAGGCAGCGCCAATCGGGTCCCCGCGGAAATATTGGTTAACGACGCAGGCGAAAGGGAGTATCCGTCGCCGGCGCGCCGGGCGCCCGCCAGTTCGGCGTTGACCGACGCCGCGAAAGCCGCAGCCGACTCATCTTTCCAACGATAAGGGATGACAACTGCGCCTCTGCTGGTGGCGATCTCGACGCAGGTTGAGAACGAAAGCACATCCACAATAATCACCGCGTCGGCGCCGTGGGCGAGATGTCGAACTCCGTTCTCGCCCCACTCGCATCTCACATCGAAGCCGGACTGATCGAATGTCATGCGGATCGCCCTTCTATCGACTCCAACGATTCGGAAGCGAGCCAATCGAAATCCAGCGCCCCCATCCCGATCATCGAAGCAAGCTCTTCGACCGTGTGCCGCCGTCCCGTGTTCCACAGATCGATCAGCGTCTCGCCGGCTTTGCGCGTAGCCCACCAGCGTTCGCCGAAACGCGTTTTCAAGTATTCGCGCATCTGCGATTCAAAAGCCGCGGCCCGCAGAAAATCCGCCGAATGGAAAGCATCGTCGAGCGAACGCAGACGCTCCGTTCCGTCGAATCGGACGCGCGCGGCGTCGGTCATCAATTCGGCGTAACGCGCCCCCGCCCCGCTCGCCGGGACGCCCGAATGGAATTCGATCTCGTAATCGAGCAGCGCCGCGCGTTGTCGCAACCGAATCAGCCTGAAGACCGCCAGCGCGCGCCGGAACTCCATGTTCTCGACGAACCCGAACGTGGTCATCAGCCAGCGCTCGTCGAGGGCCAGATTCTCGAAGAGCAATCCCCAGGCTTCGACAACCGCGCGGTCTCCGCCAAGGCGGAATTCGGGATAGAGATTGCGCGAAGTCCAGGCGTAAAGCTGCGCGCGACCGGCTTCGCGCAGTAGTTCACGGTAATTGGCCTGCCCGCCGGCCAGGTTGACGGAAAGCTTTATTTCATCGGGCACGCTAATCGGCGAGCAGAAGGCTCGAGGCTGTTTGCCCGGACGCGACTCCGAATCGATAGCCAGGTTCGATTGCTTTTCGGAGTTGAATCCGAGCGCGGCGAAAAGCTCCCGATAGACGCCGAGCATTCTTTCGCGCATAAAGAAATGGTCGAAGCGCGTGAACTTTTGCAGGAACCCCAGGTCGGCCTGTGTCGCGTCATCAACCGAGACGCCGGTCTCTCGGGGGAGCAGATTCGCAAGCGCGTTTACGTAGCCGCCTTCGGTCTTCGACAGAACGCCCCGCGCCCGCGAGGCCGTCCCCTCGTAATCAAGTCCGCGCAACTCCCGGAGCATAGCAAGGCGATTTTCATAGCCCAGTTCTCGCGCGCCCTCGCGCAACTTTTCGAGCCGTTCGGCCCGTAAATCCTGGACGGCCTCGATCACTCCGGCCCGGCGGGCGAACAGGTCGCGGCGTCGGGCAAAATCCTTTTCATCTGCGAGCAGCGAGGCGGACGCGCGAAAAGGGACTCTCCGCCCTAGCCAATCGACGAGCGCGTCCGCTTCGTAATTTTCGATCTCGTCGGAGACCTCTTGCGCGCGGGCTGACAGAGCGCCTTCCACGGCGAAGGCTATCAACCGCTTGACGCTCGCCCTTTCAGTCTCTCTATGCTCGGGAGTCTCTTCTAGTTTTGCGCGCAGTTCGGCGATTGTGGAGGACTTGAACAGATCGCTGTGTTCGCCGCGGATACGCGCGATCTCGCTGCTCCGCTCGTGGCCGGAACGGAAGAGGTAATCTTCGCGATGAAGTTCGGTATGAAAGTCGCCGAAGCGTTGACGATATTCGCTAAGCATTGCGCGCTCTCGATAGGGCCTTCGGTGGCCTTGCTGATTGAGTAGTCGAAGAGCGCAACATAGCTAATGGTAGGATATCGAGTCAAGAAGCTGAGACCGTCAGACAGTCTGGTCGACGCATGCGCTGCCTGCGGCGCATCCCTAGCCGCAATTCTTCAATAGCCTGCAGTCATGCGTCGGCCACACCGTCTGTTTATGGAAAAAAATAAAAGGCGCTACAATCGTGGGAATGTGTAGCGCCTAATAAGTGTGGTTACCTTCCTCACCCTGGTAACCACCTGACACCGTCAGTGGAACTAACCACTTGGTATCTCGTTGCCCCACCCTGTCTAGAGCAATCACGGCGCCACGGGATCTCGACAGACGAGAAGACGTGGGAAGTCTAATAAATATAGACCCTTCGCGCGATTTGGCCTTTCTCGGCTATAAAGCGTAGCCGGATGCTTTGAGTAAAACTTACGCGATCAGGAAAAAAATGCTATGAAATAATTTCCATTCAGGCGCGTCACTTCAGCAATCATAGTTTCCCCGAATATGATAGAATCTCTGGAAAATCTCCCGACCGATTACAGTACCGCGCGCGTAAAGCGGCGGTTTTATTGGTCAGCCGCGCAGCAGGCGCGCGCGGTACTGCGCCAATGTCCCATGAACCGTCGGAGGCATCCATTGCCGCCGCTGTTTTTGGCATTCGAAAAACGTATGAACCTGAAAATGTCTTACATCTGTCTTTCGCTTTTGTTTATCACTTTCTGTTCGCTCGACGCGCGTGCGCAGATACAACTCGACCGGCCGAAGACCGAGCCGCCGCTCGATAACCCTTACGTCATCCACGCGCCGCGCGAACAGATTTTGCAAACCGTGCGCGAGGTCTTCAATACCTGCGCGATTGAGATTGACGACACTCTGAGCAAGCCGAGCGAAGGAAAGATCGTTACTAAAAGCGTCGTTTTCACACGCGGCGTGACGGCGAGAGCCGATCTGGATCACCTGGCGAAGATGCCGGCCGGCGAAGTCCGCAATTGGCAACAGGGCCGCTGGCGTCTGGAGGTCATCGCCCTCCCGCTCGACGAGAAACGCTCTCAGCTTTCCGTAAGCGCGCAGATCGAGGGGAAGGTTATCGAGGCGTCTGGCGGGGCCCAGTGGGTCCAGGGGCAATCAAACGGCTTGCTCGAAGACGAGACGCTGCGGGGGTTGGCGGGAAGAATCCTCGGCATCGACCTGAGCGTCAAGGTCAGCAGCGGGCGTCCCACACGTCGCATTCTGAATTGCGAGTATTGACGGGCCGAGCGGCCGAACGGATGAGAGTTATGACTCTACGAATCCTGTTCTCCATTATCTTCCTGCTCTTCGTCGCCTCGGCCGCCGGGGCGCAAGGCGCGAGCGACCCTCCCGCCGAAGAGCAGAACGAATCGATGCTCGACACGCTCAAGCGCATGCAAATCAAGCGCGAAGAGGCGGAGCATAAAAAAATCCTGGACAAAGGCGCGCAGATCGAGCGCGACGCTGAGAGCCTGGCGAAAGAGGCCGTGAACGGGCATCTTCCGCGCGAGGGCGAGAAGAAGTTGCGCGAGATCGAAAAGGCCGCCCGCCAGATCCGCTCGGAGTTCGGCGGCGGGGGCGACAACTCCCCGCTCGACCCCATGCCGGCCAGCCTGGACGACGCGCTTAAGCGTCTGGACGACGCGAGCGAGCGTTTGAACAAACACCTGAGCAAGACTTCGCGCCGGGTGATTTCAGTGAGCGTCGTAGAAGTCGCGAACGAGGTCACTCTACTGGTGAAGGTCCTTCGCGGTTACCTACTGTGATCCCTCCCCGGATCGCATAAAAAATCATATGCGACTTGGTCTGGTCATCCTGTTCTTGTCCGCCTTTCTTTCAGGCGCCTTTGTCACGACGCCTGGCGCGCGCGCGCGCCTGCAAGACCCACAAAAGCCGCAAGACCCTCAGAAAAAAACCGAGCCAGGTGAAGACGTGATCTCGGTGGAGACTAATCTGATCGTGGTCAACGTAACGGTCACCGACGCGCTCGAGAATTACGTCTCCGGCCTCAAGGCCGAAGATTTCAAGGTTCTGGAAGACACTGCCCCGCAGCGAGTACTCGATCTCACTGTAGACGAGGCGCCTTTCGCCGCCGCCATCCTGCTCGACGCGAGCGGAAGCATGGGGCATAAACTCTCGCTGGCGCGCGCGGCCTGCGGCAATTTCCTTTCGGAACTGCGCGAAGGCGACATGGCGGCGGTCTACAGCTTCAGCGGATTCAAAGTAAAAATGCTGCAGGATTTCAGCGAGTCTCGCGACGCGCCCGACGCCGTCTGGGACATGAAGGCCCGCGACGATACGCCGCTTTACGACGCCATAGTCAAGTCCGCCGAGGCGCTCGCGCAGCGCCCCGAGCGGCGTCGCGCCGTCATCGTGGTCTCCGACGGCGCCGACACCAAGAGTAAAGCCTCGCTCGACGAGGCGGCGCGCAAAACCCTGGACGCGAACGCCTTGATCTACGCCGTCGATATGAGCGACCGCGCCGTCTTCAGGTCGGAGCGGAAAGACAACGGCGCCGAAGTGCTGAAGATGCTCGCGGCCAAGACCGGCGGCAGATTCATAGCCACTCCCGGCGGCGCCGGGTTGCGCGAAGCTTTCGCCGGAACGGTCGAGGAGCTGCGCCGCCAGTACACGCTCACCTATGAATCCACCAACGAGAAGCTCGACGGCAAATGGCGCGCGATCGAAGTCCGCGTGGGCCGCCCCGGACTCAACGTCCGCGCCCGCCAGGGCTATTACGCGCGCAAGAAAGAAGATAGAAAATAGAGGATAGAGGATAGAGGCTCGAACAAACGACGCGATCCTCGATTCTCGATCCTCTATACCTTGACTGCTCAAAATCCGCTGCTTGACGCGCTCTCAACGCGTCACTTATAGTTTCCGCAGGCTCAGTTGATATTCCCAACAGGGGCTTGAATTCTCCTAAAAATCAGTACCGCGAGTGGGAGGCTGCTGTTGAATCTCCGCTCACGGCGCTGACTCATAAAGAAAGAGAGATTGTTATGGGCTTAGGAATGGGAGAGGTTGTCCTCATTCTTGTAATCGCATTGGTCGTCTTCGGCCCGCGCAAGCTGCCCGAACTCGGCAAATCTCTGGGACATGCGATGTCGCAATTCCGGCGCGCGTCGGAAGACTTCAAGCGCACCTGGGAACAGGAAGTCGATTTGGAAAAGGTCCGCAAGAGCGACACGCCGAGCGGCGGCGATTCGAATTACGGGTACAATGAACCCTACGACCCGTATAATTCGTACTCGGACGACACGAAAAGCCACGAAATTCAAAATAACGACGTCGAATCGAATCCGGCAAACGCGTCTTCGGCGCAGAATAAGGCCGAGACCGAAACCGCGTCCGTGGGCGCTGAAACGGCAAACTTGAAGGCGCAGCCGGAGAAGAAACACTGGATATAATTTTTGATGAGTAACGAAAACGAAGAGAAGGAAGGGTTGCAGATGTCCTTCCTTGACCACCTGGACGAGCTGCGTCAGAGGTTGATCCATTCCGTGATCGCGATCGTCGTGGCTTTCGTGCTTTGCTTCACGTTCTCCGAATATATTTTCAACTTCCTGGCAGTGCCTGTTCAGAAAGAGTTGCGCAAAGCGCGTAAGGCGAAACAGGCGACTTACGGCCAGCCGACGCTTGATGCGCTCAAAGTCGGCGAGATTGTTCAATATTCTTTCGTCCAGGAGACTGTCGTTGATCGCGTCCCTGTCCCACCTGGAACCACAATTCGTTGTAAAGTCGCTACCCTGGATAACAAGAAGGCTTTGGTTCTGGCGGAGGCGTGGACCGTAGGTAAGAGCACGCTCTCGGTGGAGACGCCTCTGAGTAGGATCATCGCAGACGGTGAAAAACAGGAAGTCTATGGCGAGCAGGATGACCTTGTTCTCACCAGTATCCCTGGCGGGTTCACGCTCTACATGCGCGTCGCGTTGTACATCGGCATAGGGCTGGCGATTCCGTTCTTGCTCTATCAAGTCTGGGCGTTCATCTCACCGGGGCTTTATAAGCACGAGAAACGGTATGCGGTGCCGGTGCTGACAATGACGGGATTCTTTTTCCTCGCCGGCGCGGCCTTCGCTTATTACATAGCTTTTCCCGCCGCCTGCAATTACCTGCTCGGTTTGCAAAGCTCGGGCGGGTTTCGCACATTGCCCGACGCCGAAAGTTACTTCGATCTGATCATCTTGATCATGATCGGCCTCGGCATAGTCTTTCAGATTCCAACTGTCGCGCTCATCCTCGGGAGAATCGGACTGATAACTCCGAAGCTGATGCTCAAGACGTGGCGTTATGCGATCGTGATTATCGCGATCGTCTCGGCCATCCTGACGCCGACCGCTGACCCGTTAAATATGATCATCTTCGCCGCGCCGATGGTCGTCCTCTATTTCCTGAGCGTCGGCATCGTCTGGGTATTTGGCAAACAACGGCGCACGGACGAAGAAGTCGCCGCGCTCGCCACGACGGAATAAAACCGCCAAGACCGAAGATCGAGGATTGAGGATCGAGGATAGCGAGATACAGCGCTTCAATCCTCGATCCTCGATCCTGAATCCTCGATCCTCAATCCTCGATCCTGAATCCTCGATCCTGAATCCTCGATCCAGGCGACTTGGCGATTCAATCCCCATTCCCCTTCTCTTTCTCCTTGAAAGGCTGCTTCAATCCCTTCTCCGCCTGTTCGCGCGTGTCGTAAACGTTGGGGCGGGTGAGGACGGCTTTGTATTGGGCGACCGCGTCGTTGCGCTGTCCGGACAGGTCGTAAATCTGGGCGGTTCTGAGGAGGGCGAGCGTCGCCAGGTTGGCGTCGGCGCCTTTCGATTTCGGGACTTCCAGGAAATGCTCAGCCGCGCGTTTGAAGTCTTTGCCTTGCGCCAGGGCTTCGGCGTACTGGTAATGAACCAGGTCGACGGCCGGGGCGGCCGCGGGGTCTTTCAGTAAATCCTCGAACGCGGCGTAAGCGTCATCGGAGCGCTTGAGCGAGACCAGGGTATAAGCGCGCTCGAGTTTTACCAGATAACTGCGCGGGTATTTGGCGCTCAATTGATCGAGCAGCCCGAGCGCGTCTTCGTACCGTTTCTCGTTCTGGTAGATCGCGAGCAGCATGACGCGGGCGTCATCGGCCGTGGCGGTCTCTTTTTCAATGACCCCCTTCAGGCGTGTGATGCCGCGCTGTTTGTTCCCGCGAGCGCCGACGACGGCCGCCAGCGCCTTGTACATGAACGGCAGGCTGCCGACGATGTAATCGTACATTCCCAACGAGAGGTAGGCGTCGTTGTAGCTCGGATCGAGCTTGACCGTCTTCTCGTGCGCGTCCACGCTGCGCGACCCATTGCGCATCGCGGAATAAAACTTGCGGGCCGTCGATGCTTCGTAACCGGCCATCACGCCGTAAAAGGCGCCGAGGAAATATTGCGCGTCGGCGTCGTTCTTGTTACGGGTTACCAGGGCCAGGGCTTTGGTCCTCGCCAGAGCCATTCGGTCGCGGAACGCGCGGTCCACGGCCTGGTCAACCGCGTCCCCCTCGTTGTCCTCGTTCGCCTTGTCCGCGCCGGCGTAAAAGCTCGATTCGTTTTTGTAAAGGCTGGTTTGAAGGCGGCGGCTCTTGTTCAAGTGTTCGAGCCAGATCACGGTCGCGACATAGAGATCGCCCGCCGGATGATGCGGGGCTCGCTTCTTTATCTCTTCGAATTTTGCGCGCGCCGTCGCGTAATCCATGTTGTAAAGGGCCTCGTTGCCCTCTCGCCGCAATACGACCACGTCCTGAGGCAAGGCGGCGCTGATTGCCGGTTGCGGATCGCTGATTGTGGATTGCGGAGTTTGCGCCGAGCTCGGCGCCGGCGCGAGCATCGCTGCGCATAGAATCAGCGCAGTGTGTGGGGCGCGCCCGCATGCGGCGCGAACGGAATCCGCAATCCGCGATCCGCAATCCGCAATCCACGATCCCAGAGTCCCAATCACGCGGGCCGCGCCGCGGACGTTCGACGGCGTCAGGAAGATCGCCGCATAATAGACTGTGACGAACATGCTGTCGGTTGAAGAAAAAATCCGATTCATAGTCCTCCTAAGATCGAGGATAGAAGATCAAGGATCGAGGATCGTAAATAGAAGATCGCATCATCCCCCGATCCGCGATCTTCTTTCCTCGATCTTCTATCCTCGATCCTCGATCTTCTATCCTCGATCTTCTATCCTCGATCCTCATTTTGTCGGCGCGATGATCCGCAGGGCGCCCGGCGCGACCTCGAAGCGCATCGGCAAAGTTCCCATCACGTCCCCGTCGAGTTGGACGAGCGCATTGTCGTTCGAATTAGCCAGCGCCTCGCGCGCCGGCTGGTAAACCACGTTGGAGATTCGCGTATGAAGCCCCCTAGCCATGCTCAGGAACGCATATGTCAAATAAGCGAGGCGGCTGCGCGAGTTGAAAACGCAGACGTCCAGTTTGTCGTCATCCATTTTGGCGCCTGGAGCTAGCGTGAAGCACACGGCGTAACTGGCGGCGTTCGAGATTACAGTGAAGGTGCTCTCATGCCGCCGCCCATTGAGGTCTATTGAAAAAGGCGTCACCGGCATCCGAGCCAGATATCCCAGGCCCGCGGCCAGATAAGCCCCCGCGCCGATCAACCGCTTTAATCCCAGATCTACGCCGTTGACGATCGTCGCGTCCAGCCCGATGCCGGCCATCAGCAGAAAGTAGCGTTGCCAACCGTCGCCGGGTTTCACCGCCCGCCCGACGCTAATCGTGCGGGCGCTTCGGCCGGCAATCAATTCCGACAACCCGTTTTCATCGCAAGGCAATCTCATCTCTCTCGCGAGCACATTCGCCGTGCCGCATGGCCACACGGCCAGCGCGGTTTCAGTTCCAACCAGGCTCTGTGCGGCCTCGTTGATGGTGCCGTCGCCGCCGCAGACGATGACGGTCTCTGCGCCGTCATTAACAGATTGCGCGGCCAATCGCGTCGCGTCTCCCACGCAGGTTGTAGGCAGGGGCTTGGCGGCGATCCCCTGCCTGGCAAGCGATCGCGTCAATCGCTCGATCTTTTCCGCGTCACGCTTTAACGCGCCCGCTGTCGGGTTGTAGATCAAAGGTATTTTCTTTTTCCCCATCTTTAAAATCTCTCGCTTCTCGGTTTCTCGACCATCGCAACTCAGGCGCCAGCCGCCGACACAAGTAAGCATGTTTAGAATCAAGCACTTACGTCGCCAGGCTGCGGAAATGCCCGCAAATTAAGCGCGCGCGTGGCAAGATTCGTCTGACAGTAGTTAAGTTTACCCGGCGGCGGCCCCCGTGAAAAACAAAGCCGGAGGCTGAAGATTGCGGAATGCGGAATGCGGAATGCGGAATGCGGAATGCGGAATGCGGATTGTAAGAAGACCGATACACTCGTCAATCCTCTTCATTCCGCAATCCGCAATCCGCCTTCAGAAGGTCCTCAATTTACTGCTTAGGCGTTTGGTCTGTGGCGAGATTCAGGGATTTATCCGTGCGCAACAGGAAGACGGCGCCCTTCTCGACCTTCAGATTCTTGCCGGTGAGTGACAAGGTCGAATTGCCGCCGGCTTCTGCGCTGGAGGTCGAAGTTATGGCGATCAGCCCTTTGGCGTTCGCGGTCGCGCCATTCGCTGTCGCGATCACCTGGCCTGTCACTTGACCCGTCACTTGACCTGTCGCGTCCACCACTCCGCCGACCGCGCCGGTCGTCGCGCCCACTACTCCGCCAACCGTGTTGTTCACGGTTCCGGTCACGCCGCCGAGCAACCCGCCACCCGACCCGCCGGAGGCGGACGTTCTCGACCCGGCTGCGCCGCCGGCGTTGGCGCCAACTCCGCCACTAGCCCCCGAGGACGCGCCCAGATCATCGATCTGACTCTGAGTATTGACGGAGACTTGTGTGATCTGCTCAATCGTCGCAGAGAAGGGCATCGTCAAATTCTTATTCCGCAGTTGATCGAAGCGGAGTTGCAACCGCGAGGCTCCTTCTTTGCCTTGGGCCTTGGCCGATTCGACAACGTGGCCGGTGAGCGCTGAACCTTTGGCGATCACCTCTTTCCCGCCGACAATCAGCGGTTTGAGCGTTCGCATTTTGAACTCGTCGCCGGGTTTGGCCTTCCCGGCCTCGATCGTGGAGAGCAATTCCGCGCTCAACTGAGCCCCTGAATCCAGAACGACCGCCTGGTTGGCGTTCTGCGCTTCGGCCTTTGCGCCGCCTCGCGCCGAGGCGGCCCCCTTGGCGGATCCTTGAGCCAGGGCTGAAGAGCAGACCGCCACGGTTACGGCAAAAAGCAATACAAGTCGTTTCATTAAGCTTCCTCCTAAAGGATGGGAAAATGACGTGGCTATGCGGCCACGCCGAAAATGCAAGGGGTTAGGATTCAATGTGGGTTCAGCCGGGCAATCGGAACTAAGCAAGCGGCATACCCTCAGACTTGCATCAAGGCTAAAGTCTCAAATTGCGCGCTTAAGTGTTTTAGCGATATCGCCGGAAAAGCTATGCGACAGGTCTGTAGATAAATTGATAGGAAAGACTACAAAAGTAGGCGCGGAATGACTGATAGTGGGACATATTCAAAGCCTGACTTCGCTTCGTGGCGCGCGGCCTGACATAACGTCAATCGCATTTTCAACCGCAAGCATCGCCATTGCCGTTCGGGTTTCCAGCGTGGCGCTGCCGATGTGGGGCAGCAGCACGAGGTTGCTCATCTCCAGCAGCGGGGCGCTGATCTCAGGCTCACGTTCGTAAACATCGAGGCCCGCGCCAGCGATCCGCCGCTCCCGCAATGCGCCGACCAGCGCGGCTTCATCGACGACGGGGCCGCGCGAGGTATTGATAAGGTAGGCCGTGGGCTTCATTCGCGCGAACGCGCCGCGGTCAATCAGATGGCGCGTGGCCGCGGCCAAGGGGACGTGCAGCGTGACGATGTCCGCCATTTCGAGCAGTTGATAGAAAGAGACGCGACGGGCCGCAAGCCCGTCGAGGCGCGCGCTCTGGCTGAGCGGGCTTGTATTGCCCTGTCGCGCGATCATGATCGAGTTGTGGCGTGGGTCGTCGCGAAAAGCCACGTCGTCGCGGCCGCAATAGATCACCTGCATTCCGAACCCGGTCGCGCGGCGCGCCACCGCCCGACCGATACGTCCGTAACCTACCACGCCGAGCGTCTTGCCGGTGATCCCGCTGCCCAGCATCATGTCGAAATCCCAGCCCGTGAATTTGCCCGCCCGCGTAAAGGCGTCGGCTTCGACGATCCGGCGCGTCACTGCCAAAATCAAAGCCCAGGTCAAATTGGCCGTCGCCTCGGTCAACACGTCGGGCGTGTTTGTTACGTAAACGCCCCGCTCGCGCGCCGCAGCCACGTCAATGTTGTTGTACCCGACCGCGACGTTGGCGATTACTCGAAGCCTCGTTCCCGCCTCGATCACTTCGCGGTCAATTGCGTCGGTCAACAGGCAGATCAGGCCGTCGACTTCACGCACGCCCGCCAGCAAAGAGTCGCGATTCAACACGCCACGTTCGACGCCGATCTGATAATCACAGACCTCGGCGAGCCTGCCTATCGCGGGCGACGGGAGTTGTCGGGTGACGAAAACTTGTGGTCGCATATCGTTTCACCAGCGGCGCTAGTTTTGGGACCTGGATCGGATAGCAAATGCGTGTAAGGTGTGGGGCGATTTTTTTAATCGTCCTGTTTGAGGCCTTATCCGATCAGGAATCCAATTAGGAAAGAGGCGCGAGTAAACAACTCACGCCACAATACCGTACCAGCGTCGGGTTATTTTCTATTTGAGTCGCGGTCGCCTGATAAACGTCGCGGTCTTGATTTTCCTGTATCGTCACGGCATCGATTGTATGCAAAAGCTCGAATGTGTTTCTCGGTTTAAGAGGGCCGTAAAGAATGTCCCCGAGATTTATAAATCTCTCGACTGCTCGACGTTTCGCGTCAGCAAGAGCCGCCTTGAGCGCCAGGACATTTCCGTGAATGTCCGACAATCCTCCTATTTTTATCTTGTTTCGACATTGCGCAATTTCGCCTGTCGCGCCGGATCACATATTGTCGCGCCTAAGCTCTTCGACAATATATTCGCACGCCCGCACGGTGAGCGCCATCATCGTCAGCGTGGGGTTCTGGCAGCCCTGCGAGACAAAGGATGAGCCGTCGGTGACGAAGAGGTTCTTCACGTCCCAGCTCTGATTGAATTTGTTGAGCACCGAAGTTTTCGGGTCGTCGCCCATGCGGGCCGTGCCGACCTCGTGAATGCACAAGCCGGGGTTGGCCAGGTTCTGGTTGGAGTATTGAATTTCCCAGCCGGCGGCCGTGACCATTTCTTTCATCGTTTCGATCTGGTCTTTGGCCATTTCGCGTTCGTTGTCGCCGTAGGCGCATTCGATGTGCGCAACCGGGATTCCCCATGCGTCCTTACGGTCCTTGTTGATGGACACGCGGTTTTCCGCGCGCGGCAGCATCTCGCCGAACGCGCCCATCCAGAAGGTAGGCGCGCCGGGCGTTTCGCGCACCATCCGTTTGAATTCGGAGCCGAAGCCGGGGGTGTTGCGCATATGCGTGGGATGCATTCCCTTCGCCGCCGTGGACTGGACGCCATAGCCGCGAATGAATTTCGGGTTTTTGTCGAAGACGTTTCTGAACTTCGGGATGTAGATTCCGTTGTTGCGCCCGTCGCCATGATCGTAAGGGTATTTCGCCACGGCGGGCACTATGCCGCCGACGCTGACCGAGTAGGTGTGATCCATCAGATACTGCCCCAACACGCCCGATGAATTGTTAGCCAGCCCGTTCGGATATTGCCGCGTCGCCGAATTGAGCAGCAGCCGTGTCGATTCGATGGTCGAGGCGCAGAGCACCACCACTTTGCCGTAAACTTCATGAGCCTTCTTCGTGACGCGGTCGACGAAGGCGACGCCCTTGGCCTTGCCGGTGTTGGAATCGATGATGACGTGGCTGCAGACGGCGTCGGGGCGCAGAGTCAGCTTGCCGGTTTTCATCGCGGCGGGCAGAGTAGAGCCGGGCGTGTTGAAATACGAATAGGTGTCGCAGCCGCGCTCGCAGTGGCCGCAGTAATGGCAGGCCGCGCGCCCGTTGTGGGGACGGGTCAGCATCGCGACGCGGCCCATGATCACGCGGCGATCTTTCCACCGGCCCTCGACGGCGTTTTTCAGCAAACGCTCGCCACAGGTCATGGACATAGGCGGCAGGAAGACGGAGTCGGGCAGTTGCGGCAGGTTCTCGGTCC
>DATCXQ010000055.1:0-4020 GCA_036565725.1 Blastocatellia bacterium | reverse complement strand
GGATAGCCGCGCTTCCCGTGCCGACATAAATCACGTTCGAGTCGGATTCGGCCACGGCAATCGCGCCTATCGAGGCCGTCTCGAAGAAGCCGTCCGAGACGTTCTGCCAGATCTGCCCGGCATCGGTAGTCTTCCAGACGCCGCCGCCGGTCGCGCCCATATAAAACGTGTGCGCCTGCCTGCGATGCCCGGCGACCGCCGTCACGCGACCGCCGCGATGCGGGCCGATGTTGCGGTAGCGCAACCCCTGAAAAAGCTTCGGGTCGATTTGTGCGGACACATTTTGCGGCGCGGAGAGAATACGAATGCCGGAGATGGCGCCGAGCAGCACGAGAAAGACAGCCAGCGCGATGCCCGGCCCCGACCACATACGAAGCGGTTTCGCCATCATCTGAATCCTCCTGATTGAAGATGCTGATACTGCGCCTGGTCACAATATGATCTTTTTGCCGTGGTGAGAAGAGCGGATGCGAGGGCGCTCGAAGCGCCGAATCGGTTCTCCGGTCCAGCGCCCGTTTTGTCAGCGGCCTCGGGCCGGATTGGCCGCCTCTCAACAATGTCTGGGGCCGTCGCATTGACAATGCTTGACCTCTATCATCGGCGGAATTTATGATGCTGTCTTATTACCTCCGATCTCGTTGATCTCCTATTTTTCACACATTTTCATCACAAAGGAGCGCGCAACATCTTTATGGCCCATCCAACCTCGTCCCCGGAAACCGCGAAGACAATATGGCACAACGGAAGAATGATTGATTGGGACGACGCGAAGATCCACATCATGTCGCATGTGGTTCATTACGGCTCGTCACTGTTCGAAGGCATTCGTTGTTACTCGACGGCGCAAGGCCCAGCCGTCTTCCGATTGCGCGAGCACATCCAGCGGCTGCATGACTCCTGTAAAATCTACCGCACGGAGCTCGAATATTCGGTCGATAAGCTGGTCGAGGCCTGTCTGGAGGTCGTTCGCGTCAACGGTTTCAAGGAATGCTATCTGCGCCCCGTGGTCTTCCGAGGCTATGGCCCGTTCGGCGTCTATCCGCTCAACAACCCGGTCGAGGTTTACATCGCTAGCTTTGTCTGGGGCAAATATCTCGGCCAGGATTCGATTGACCAGGGCGTCGACGTGTGCGTGTCGAGTTGGGCGCGGATGCACAACAACACGATTCCGCCCACGGCCAAATCGGCCGCGAATTACATGAACTCGCAATTGATCAAGATGGAGGCGGTCGCCAACGGCTTCGTCGAAGGCATTGCGCTGGACACCGACGGCAACGTCAGCGAAGGCAGCGGTGAAAATCTCTTCCTGATCCGTCAGGGCGCGCTCTACACCCCGCCGCTCAGCAGCGCCGTCCTGCCTGGCATCACCCGCGATTCGGTCATGCAGATCGCGCGCAACCTGGGCTACGAAGTCCGCGAACAGGTTATCACGCGCGCCGCGCTCTACGTCGCCGACGAGGTCTTCTTCACCGGCACGGCCGCCGAGATCACGCCCATTCGCAGCATTGACCGCGCCAAGGTCGGCAACGGAAAACGCGGCCCCATCACCGAGCAACTGCAAAACCAATTCTACGCCATCACTTCGGGCGAGAAAGAAGCGCCGGGGGATTGGCTGGCGTTTGTTGGCAAGTAATATTTTCCTGTCCCACATTCTCCTGTTGAGGGTTTTCATAGAGGAAAATGTGGGACAGGAAAATATCTTTATCTTATTCAATGCCTGACATAGTCTCCCCGGAACAACTCGCCCGGCGGGCTGAACGCGAACTGAAAGCCGCAGCCAACGTCCGTACGGCCAGGCAGGCAAAATTCTATTTCAAACCCGGCGAAGAGGTCTGGGTCTTCGGCATCGACACTCCCACCCAACGGCGGATCGCGGGCGGTATTTTCCAACGCGTTCGAGGCGATTGGGAGATTACCGAGGCGGTTGAGTTCTGCGACCGCCTGATCAGGCGGCGCGAGATGGAGTTGAAGAACGCGGGAATATTCCTGCTCGCCCGTTACCAGAAATCCTTTGACAAAAGTCTTCTACGAAATGTCGAAAGCTGGCTCGCGAACGACTATTGCGCCAACTGGGCGGCGACCGACGCGCTCTGCGGCGAAGTATTGGGGCCGCTGATCCGCCGGAATCCCGCCTTGACCCCAAGGCTGAAGAACTGGACCGGCAAACGCAATCTGTGGCTGCGCCGGGCGTCAGCCGTAGGCATAATTCATTCCGCGCGGCGCGGCGAGCAGTTGGACGACGCCTACACGATCGCCGAGTCGCTGTTCAAATACCCCGAAGACCTTATTCACAAAGCCACGGGCTGGATGCTGCGCGAGGCCGGAAAGCCCGATCCCGCCCGGCTCGAAGGCTTTTTGCTGGAACACGGTCCCAAAATCCCCCGAACCACCCTGCGATACGCGATCGAGAGATTCCCGCCGGAGAAGCGAAAGACGTTGCTGGAAAAGACGAAGGGGGAGTATAGTGCGCTGGCAAAAGGGACGAGCGCAGGCGCGGCTTAAAACAGCCGTGTTCAGTGAGCCCTCCACCCCCACAGGAGGAATTAATGGCCAATCGCAATTTATATGACTCCATTACGACGGTGGAGCCGATCGATCGATCCGGGATAACGGAACTCGTCGTCCAACGCATAAAGGAATTACTGGGGCGAGGGGAATTGAAAGCGGGAAGCCGGTTGCCTCCGGAACGCGAGTTGGCCGACATGCTTCACATCAGCCGCCCCAGTTTGCGCACCGCATTGAAAGCCCTGTCAGTGATGGGCGTCATTCACGCGAAGCCGGGCGCCGGGACCTACATCGCCAAATCGCTGCCGGAAGTCTTCACCGAGCCGATGCATTTTATGACGCTGATCAACAACACCAGCGTCGAAGAGCTTTTCGAGGCCCGACTGATCATCGAGGCCGGCTTGGCCGAACTCGCCGCCGAACGGGCCACAGATTCCGACATCGCCGACTTGATTGAGGAAGTCGAGGAGATGAAAGCGAACACCGGCGACCCCGAAGAGTTTCTCAAACATGACGTGCGCTTCCATCAGGCGATGGCCCGCGCCGCGAACAACAAATTAATGAGCGGCGTGATGGACACCGTGGCTGAACTGCTTTTTCATATCCGCCGCCAGAATGTCGCCCAGGCGAAAGATCTCGAAGAGGCCATCGAATGGCACGAAAAGATCATCGCCGCCATGCGTAAACACGACCCGAAGCGCGCCAAAGAGACCCTCTCGGGCCACTTGCGCGCAGCTCAATCGTCGTGGGCCCGCGAGCACAGGCCGGAAAGTAACGGCAAGGTTGAGGAAGGCGATAAGGCTGGCGGAAAGAAGGCGCGCGGAAAATAAGAGGTGACGAACGGGCTCAGGCCGATCCATTGATTTGTGGCTGCCGGCCGGAACTCTGGCGCCAGGCGATTATGAATTGAGACTCGAGGGGTATGCGTTCGACGGGACGCTTGAAGAGACAGGAGATTATTACTATTTGAGTGTCAGGAGATAGTGATCCGACCAGAACAGATTTTTCCATTCCCACCTCAGCTCACACTTCCGTGAAATACTTTTCCGATTTTTACATCAGTTATTGGAGTGGGATTTGAGCTGGGCCCGAAGCGCCCGGTCTCAAAGCTATCCAACGCCTACGTTGACCGAAGACACACGTCTCGAAGCGGATCATCCGCCATGCTCCGTCGCATTCGTGAAAATCCGTGGTTAATTCCCGGGTAGTTAGAAGCCATCTCAAAAATAGGGCCTCAGTAAAATGAGGAGTGTGCAAATTAAAGGCTAGTGGGGTCAATGGTTTTAGAGCGGTTATCAGATCAGTGTACGGATTTATTCTTCGTCGCGGAGCGACGGTTGAGCTTAGGCCGGCGTTTTAACGCCGGTGTCACACGTAAGAGAAATCCGCGAGTCGCGGAGCGACGGTTGAAGGATGCGAAGAAAAGACGGTTGAATGTAGTGACGAACTCACAACAATCTCAACCGTCGCTCCGCGACTAGATAATCATTCGTCCTCAACCGGCGTTAAAACGCC
>DATCXQ010000020.1:0-2994 GCA_036565725.1 Blastocatellia bacterium | reverse complement strand
AAGAAGTGTGCATCTGGTTGCATCGGTCTATACAAACGACAAACAACACTTTGAGAAGTACGGTGTGAAGTCATGGGTTTAATTCACTTATTGTTATCCTGGCGCACATGGCTCCCGGTACCGTACCGGAGCGCTCCTTCCAGTACATCCAATTGAAAACCGCTCTAGTCAAGACGTAGAAACGGACTCGGTTGAGGAGACTACAAGTGCCGATAATTCGACGTGAAATTTTACCGTATCTGGCGTGGGTCATGGCTCTGGTCGGCGCCGTGGGCAGCCTTTTCTTTAGCGAGGTGATGCAATTGCCGCCGTGCGTTCTCTGCTGGTATCAGCGCATCGCCCTGTACCCGCTCGTCATCATCATCGGGTGCGGAATCGTCATGCGGGACAGCCGAATGAGGAATTATGCCTTGCCTTTCTGTCTGATCGGGCTGGCCATATCGATTTATCACAATCTGGTTTACTACCGGATCATTCCGGAAACCCTTGCTCCCTGCGCTCAGGGGGTTCCGTGTACTTCGAGGCAGTTAGAATGGCTCGGCTTCATCACGATTCCGTTGATGTCGCTCGCGGCCTTCGTCGGCATGGCTTTGTGTTTGCTGTTTTATAAATCAAAAAAAGAAGGAGAAAGACATGCGTAAAGAGATCAAGATTTTGGTTTTGATCGGGGTAGCCGTAGTGATCGCCGCCATGATCGGCGCAAGGTATTACCGAGAATCATTGCAGAGCGAGCGTAAATCCACTGCGGCGAACAGCCCGCTTGTCCGACCGGACAGCCCGTCATTAGGCTTGGCAGACGCCCCCGTCACCCTGGTCGAGTTTCTAGACCCGGAATGTGAATCGTGTCGCGCGTTCTACCCCACAGTGAAACGGATTTTGAAAGATTACGACGGCAAGGTGAGGTTGGTCGTGAGGTATATGACGTTTCACCAAAACTCGGCGCTCGCAGCGACGTTTACAGAAGCCGCAGGCGAGCAGGGAAAATACTGGGAGATGCAAGAGACGCTGTTTCGGCGGCAACCGGAGTGGGGCGAGCGGCACGGAGAGCCGCACGCCACGCCGAGCGTATCGCCTGCCCCCCTGTTTGAAAAATACGCGACGGAACTGGGGCTCGACGTGGAGAAAATAAAAAGCGCGGTCGCGCAAAACCGTTACGCGGCGAAATTGGAGAGGGATAGAAGTGACGGACAAAGTCTTGGCGTTACTCAAACGCCGACATTCTTCGTCAATGGCAGACGATTGGCGCGTTTCAGTGAACAGGACCTGAGGTCTCTGATTGATGAAGAATTAGGGAAGTGAGAGCTTGAAACGGAGAGCGAAAAATGAAAAAAGGGCGGCTGAAATCTCAGCCACCCTTAGTTTTAAATCGAACCACGGCATGCGGGTTGTGACCTGCGCGGTTGTCCATATGGGGAGGGGATTGGCCCCTGATGGTTCTACGCCCCGCGGCGTCCTGGGCGCTCGGCGATTGTTATTGAAGCCGTTTGCGCTTGTCCATCACGGACGAATTTCAGCTTAACGGTTCTTCCCACCGGAGTGCCTGCGACGATCTCGGCCAGTTGGTTGGGAGATCCTACCGGCTTGCCGTCGAATTCAACAATCAGATCGCCGCCGCGCAGCCCCGCCGTCGATGCGGGGCTGCCATTGGTCAACTCGGCGACCACCGCGCCACCCCCTGCGGTTTGCGGGTCTCGCAGAATCACGCCCAAATAGCCTCGCGAGACAGGCGCATTGGCTCCTGGGTTGGCTCGCGCGTAGACGCCCCCATTCCCGAGCAGTCGCTCTTTGACATTCTTTGCAATATTTGAAGGGATCGCGAAGCCGACGCCTTCACTGCCCCCACCACGCGATAAGATCGAGGTATTAATGCCAATCACTTCGCCGTTCATATTCACCAGCGCCCCGCCCGAATTGCCAGGATTGATCGAGGCGTCGGTCTGAATGTAGTTGTCGTAAGGCCCGTTGAATTTACGGCCGATGGCAGAAACGATGCCGGCGGTCATCGTCTGTTCGAGGCCGAAGGGCGAGCCGAGGGCGATCACCCATTCACCCGGCTCCAGCTTCGACGAATCCCCTAGAGTAGCGTACGGCAGGTTCTGAGCCTCGATCTTGATCAAAGCCAGATCGATTTTGGGGTCTGTGCCGATGCGGCGCGCCTGGAATTCTTGGCGGTCCGACAGCTTGACCGTGATCTGATTGCCGGCGTTCGCCACGTGGCTGTTGGTCAGGATGTAACCGTCAGGGCTGACAACCACGCCGGAACCAGTCGCGCCATTGCCCAGTTTGATGTGGGCGACGGCGGGCTTGATCCGCTTGGCCGCCTCGACGAACGCGCGCGAAATCCCCGAGGGCGAAGGGGCCTGAGTCTGATCGGCCGCTTCTGACGTCCTCTCAGGCGTTTGAGCCTGCGGGGACTGTTGGCCGAAGACCGGCGCGGCGCCCGGCATGAACAAGCTCAACCCCAGCGAAAGGGCCAGCGCAGAGATTAGCCTCCGCGTCGACTTTACCCACTTTGTCGAATCGTTGAATCTATTCTCCATCTTTTTGTTTTACCTCTGTGTTGAAATGGGGAGAAAGTGGCAGGAGCGGTGTTCGAACCGCCCCACGAAATCGCCTCATGGCTCTGCTAAAACCAATCCGGCGCGGGCGCCTCTTCTTTGCTTTTGCGTGTTGAATTAACAGGGGTGATATTGTCTTCTTCGGTCCCGGTCTTTGATGCGCGCCGCCGCGTGGCCTGCTGTCCAGCCAGCAGATTATTCATTGCTAAAAAGTATAGCCACGCGCTGAGCATTCGGTACGGGAGGCAAGCAGTTTCCCGCGCCAGTGGCTTGATTGCAAGAGCGACTATTGACAGTAGTCGAAAAGCGCCGCTAAACTGCGCTCTATTTCCGCGGCCGAAAGTAAGAAGGCGAAAGTAAGAAGGATTGCTGATGTCAGGACACTTTTGAAAAAAGGCTTTGGTTTTCGCCGCGTGAGCGGCGGCTGACTTTAGCC
>DATCXQ010000017.1:0-5001 GCA_036565725.1 Blastocatellia bacterium | reverse complement strand
TCGTCGAGGGTGTGCTCAAGGCCGATGTTCTCTATACCCCCCGTCCTGAGTTGTACATTGTCGCGACGCCGTGCGTGACGGCCAATCACGGCGCGCTCATCGAACTCACACACGGTAGACCTGTGCTGATGGGCTTCGACCGGGATTACTATTCGAACGATACGGTCTGCTTTCATCTGGCCGCGCTCATCGCCAGAAAGCGTCCGATCTCACCGCCCTCATCAACGAGATAATTGAGTATTGGAAGGCGATAGCGGAGAGAAACTTCAAGAAGGCTCATCCGTTTTCAGACCCGAGCGAATTCGAGCAAAACTGGCCCAGGACGCTCGACAACTTCTTTCTCGTGGCAACCATTCGGACGGCGAACGCGCTACGACCTCTTTCGGAAGGCCTTGATAATTGATCTCAGGTGGCGCTCTCATGACATTCGTTTGAGCTTGCAGCCGCACACATTGCCCAATACACATTAGTATTTATAATTAGTTCAGATGGATGAAGCCCAGGAAAAAAAACGGCTCTTTAGGAATTCCCGGAACGTCCACAATATCTTGTGATCCTGATGTCGGGACACTTTGATCATGAATCTTCTGACGCTCCATTAATCTGAAAACTCTTCTTGCGGGACGGTGATATGAAAACACTCTGGCAGGACGCGCGCTACGGGCTGCGAATGTTGATGAAGAATCCGGGCTTCACTTTGACCGCGGTTATCACCCTGGCATTGGGCATCGGCGCGACCAGCGTCATCTTCAGTTTCGTCAACGGCATTTTGCTGCGCCCATTGCCGTACCGGGATTCCGATCGGCTTGTATTGCTCGACGAGAACGCGCCGAAGCGTGGGATCGCTTCGATGGGAGTTTCGTATCCTGACTTCCTCGATTGGCGGGAACAGAACCGGGTCTTCACAGGAGTCGCGGCCTACGACGGCGGCTGGGATTACACGCTGACTGGGATTGGCGAGCCTGAAGAACTTCTCTGCGCGTGGGCCAGTTATAACGCTTTCGAGATTCTGGGTGTGGCTCCGATTCTGGGCAGGACCTTTACCGCCGAGGAAGAAGGATGGAAGAACGGCCTGGTGGGAATTCTCAGTCATGATTTGTGGGTTCGCCGGTTCGGCGCAAAACCGGATGTCATCGGCCGGACGATTGCGCTCAACACTCGCTCACACACTGTGATCGGTGTGATGCCGCCGGGTTTCAAATTTCCGAAGGTGGCTGATCTGTGGGTTCCGATGCCGCCGGTCATGGGTGGTCGAACGGATCATGGCTGGAGCGCCATCGCGCGGTTAAAACTCGGAGTGACGCTTGAACAGGCGCGGTCCGATATGACCGCGGTCGCCCGCCACATCGAAGAGCAGAATCCGGACACGAACGAGGGGTTGGGCGTCAAGCTCATTCCGCTGCGCGAAGGCCTGGCAGGCGATTACCGCAAGGCGCTGTTGATACTGATGGGCGTCGTCGGACTGGTATTGCTGATCGCCTGCGTCAACGTGGCCAACCTGTTGCTGGCGCGGGCGTCGGCGCGGACCAAAGAGGTCGCGATACGCACGGCGCTGGGCGCGGGGCGCTGGCGCGTCTTTCGGCAATTGCTGACTGAAAGCGTAGTGCTGGGCGTGATGGGAGGCGCGCTGGGATTGATGTTGGCGTTTTGGGGCCTGGACCTGTTGCTGGCTGCGATCCCGACAGATCTGCCGTTCTGGATGAGGTTTGACCTTGACGGCCGCGTCCTTGGCTTCACCGCCGGCGTGACGCTGCTGACCGCGTTGATCTTCGGCGCGGCGCCGGCGCTGCAAGCTTCGAAGGTCGATCTGAACGAAGCGCTCAAAGAAGGCGGACGCAGTTCTTCGGGCGCGGGACGTCATCGGACTCTGCGAACGCTTGTGGTCGCTGAAGTGGCGCTCTCGCTAGTCCTGCTGATCGGCGCGGGATTGATGATGCGCAGTTTTATGCGATTGCAACACACCAACTCCGGATTCAACCCGGAAAACCTGTTGACGCTGCGCCTGAATCTGCCGGTGGCGAAATACGATTTCCCGCAGCGTAGGGCTTTCTTCCAACAATTGCTCGAGCGAACCCGCGCGACGCCCGGCGTCGAGGCCGCCGGCGCGGCCTTCAACCTGCCGCTGCGCGAGGCCCCCTCGGAGAGCAGCCTGACGGTTGAAGGCTACCCGGCGCTTCCGCCAGGGCAGGCGCCGATGGTCAACACTAACGTGATCACGCCTGACTACTTTCGAACCATGGGCATTCCACTCCTGATCGGGCGCGATTTCAATGACGCCGATACTGGCGATTCGATGAGTGTCACGATCATTGATGAGCGTCTGGCCCGCGAATATTGGCCGAACGAAAGCCCTATCGGCAAACGCATCACGCTCGGCCCGCCGGAGGACAAGGAGCCGTGGTATACGATTGTCGGTGTCGTCGGGGCGGTCAAGAATGAAAGTCTGAATCTGACGCGCAGAAAAACCGTCTACGTGCCGCACGCGCAGTACTCGACGGACGACATGTCGCTAGCCATTCGAGCAAGGAATCCCGAAAATCTGGCGCCGGCGATACAAAGGCAAGTCAAAGCGATGAACCCGGACCTGCCGATAATCAACATGCAAACGATGACCGAAGTCATCTCCGACTCGATATGGCAGCCGCGCCTTTACGCGATCCTGTTTGGAGTATTCGCCGCAGTGGCTCTGGCGCTGGCCTCGGTCGGTCTCTATGGTGTCATGGCTTATTCGGTCTCCGAGCGCTCGCGTGAAATAGGCATTCGGATAGCGCTAGGCGCGCAACGGCGCGATGTATTGAAGCTTGTCGTCGCGCAGGGACTGACCTTGACTCTGATCGGAATAGGCATCGGCCTGGCCGCCGCGCTGGCGTTGACTCGGTTGATGCGTAGCCTGCTCTTTGAAGTGAGCGTAACCGACCCGTTGACCTTCGCCGGTTTGGCGGCGCTGCTTTCTGTCGTGGCGCTGCTGGCCTGTTATCTGCCGGCGCGACGCGCGACGAAGGTGGATCCGATGGTCTCGCTCAAGTGTGAATGAATGAAAATGCGCCTCGTAGCGATGAATAACAGAAATTGTGACTTGTTACTCGCTTCTGGAGCGCAGTGGCGCATCCCAAAATAAAAGCGGTTCTGTATCGAGAGCGGCGAACTGGCTCCGGCGCGCGTCACGACCCGTGAGGTCTCAGAGAAGAATGTCCGTAAAGTGCGGATCAACATTATGCTCGATGAGGACATCATCGAATATTTTAAACAGCGGGCGGCTCTACCCATTTCGCGGGTTCGATTCAAAGGCTAGTAGTGAGCGCCACTTAGTCTGGAGCAGAAGGTTCGGTGCACGTTGGAGAAGGCGTTTCTCTCATAGAACGTGGAACACTGGCCCACCCGACCACATCGGATCGTGGCGTCGCCTTCGCCAGCGCGAGGATGGCTCCGGCAAACAGTAGTGTGTCCGCAAAGTAGTTGATCCCCTCCACCTTGACTGCGGCGCCCGGTTCGGACAGCGCCACGATCAAGACGGGTCCATAGATGACGAGGACCATCAGCAAAATCCAACCGCCGAGACAGGTTGACACTGTCCGCGTTTTCCTGTTTAGCAGAATGCTTCCACCGGCGACGAGAAGAGCTGCCCCCGTCACATAGTCAATGAGCATGCGCCCCGGAATCCACGTCGGCATCTGTTTTTTAAGCGGGACTCCGGGAAGTCCCGTAGCGTGCAGAAAGTGCTCAATGCCAAACACTATTACGGCCATCGTGACAAATACACGCCCCACAGTAATCAGCGTGCTCTTGCCTTGCCCGCGCCATCCGTCTATTGCATTTCCCGCAAGAATCCAGCCGGCGCCGCCGAACGACATCTCGCGGAAGACAATCGTCCAAATGAATCTATCGTGCGGGTGGCGCAGCGCTCCAGGAAGATGGATCATCGCGACAAACAGAAACATCATGATTCCGAACAGCAGGCCGGACCAGCGTATCCCAATCCTGGTGGCGATGCTCAAGGACGCGGCGATCAACGCGCAGCCGACGGAATACACCCAGAACATACGCCAGGGCATGTACGGCGGCACGATGTCCATGACAAATTGTGCGCCGAAGAGATGTAGTGCGCCGAAGACCGCCAGCGGGATAGCGAAACACAAATTGCTCAAGGCCACGATCTTGTCCAAACCGTGAGCCTCGGCGATTTCATTCTTCGCTGCCAATACTCCGATCACGAAGAGCGCGATGCCGGCGGCGCACATTGCGACCTCAGTGCGAGAGATTTCGAAGAATGTGGCGAGAATGGTCTGATGCATAGATTTCCCGATTTAGTAGATAGCTTCAGATTCTGCTACGAGACGGCGCCTTCAAATAATACATTCAAGGGGCGCGTTGTAGTTTTTCAAGAAACCAGATCACCCACGTGTCACGCGCCCCCGTGCAATGAATGCCCGGTTGGATTTAGCAATCAATCTAGTTTTATTTGCACAGGCTTCATTTAACTAACACTCTGTTCTACCGTCTTGAAGAAACCCTCAAAAAATAACTGAACGAGTTCCCAACGAATTCCCAGTGAATTCTCAAGAAACGGTTTCAGGGATTCATGTCTAATGAAACCAGGTAAATTCCAAATTGACCGAGTGCGCGCGATTCTCCGTGCGCTTGGTGAGGCTTCGGAAAGCCGGATACTGTTGGCGAATTCCAAATCCAGCAATTTCAACGACTTCCAATCAGGGTATCCAGGCGGGGCTACTAAGGCTTCGTTTGAAAATAAGTTGACGATTTGACGAAAAGCTCATACCTGATGAACTGACAAGCGAAGTATAAATTGTCAGAAGAACGTCAGGGTGAATGAGCATGAAAAAGTCCAGTAAATCGAATGTTTAAGGTACTCCCCATTGTCTAGACAAAAATTCAGCGAAAATAAGGTGGATCGCTGGTGATCCGTTTTTAGGCCTGAGGCCAATTGACTTTCGCCGGCTGCTGCCAACAATCAAATCCGTCGGGTGAGAGGATAGGGCAATG
>DATCXQ010000005.1:0-10692 GCA_036565725.1 Blastocatellia bacterium | reverse complement strand
GAAGGGATCAACGCCAGCGTCGGGAGTTGAGCCGCGTGCGCCACGTCTTCGACGCTCTTGACGGTGTTATCCAGGTATTCTAGCAGCAGCGCCAATCCGACGCCGGCGGCCAGGCTCAACAACAACCCTATGAATATCGCGCGCGCGCGCCGGGGGCCTATGGGGAGCGCGCGCGCCGGGTCGATGATGCGCAGGTCATTGGCCTCCTGCCGTTGCTCGATCTGGGCATGGTTGGTCTTTTGCAGAAAGTCGTTGTAGAGCGCTTTTGTCGTGTCGACATTCTGTTTGAGAATGTTGAATTTGATCGCGGCCTGATTCTGCTGCACAGCCTCTGACTTGGCGACCTCGAAAGAGCCCTTGAGCAATTTCTCTTCGCGTCCAGCGCGCTCGGACTCGGCCTTCAAGCGGTCCCCCAGGTTTTTCGTGCTCTCCGCAATCAGCCGCTCCAGCTCCCTGATTTGATTTTGCACTTTGAGGACGTTCGGGTTTTCCAGGCCGAAGGTGGCGGTCAATTGCGCAAGCTCGATCCGAAGACCGCCCAACTTGGATTGATTTAGCATTATTCCCGGGTCCGAGAACGCTTCGGGCAGCCGGGTGACGCGGCCCTCCTTGACCTCATCATAAAGCGACGCTTTGGAATTAGCGTTCACTTCGGCTTTAAGGGATTTGTCGTAAAGATCGGCAAGTTTGCCGACGACCAGATTCTGTTTCTCGTCGGTCGAGAAGAAGATGTTGTTGTTTTTGCTGTAATCAGCCAGGTTCCGCTCGGCCTCTTCCATCTGGGCCTTCAATTGGCGGGTGGTTCGATCCAGCCACGTGGCGGAACTGCTGCTCTGCGCGGTCTTATTGGCGAAGCTTTCGTCCACGAACACCTGGGCCACGCCGTTGGCGATTTTCGCGGCGATGGCCGGGTCGGTGTGGATGAAGCTGATCTGGATCGCGCGCGTTTCTTCGATCTGCGAAACGTAGAGCGAGCCGTCCAACTTGGCGATGTATGGCGCGAGTCGCTCGACCTCTTCGGGCGACAGTGGGCCGTCGATCTGCGGCGGCGGTGAGAATCTCGTCTGACCGCTTTCAGAGCCGGCGCCCTCCTGACCGATCGCCCCTGTGAATTTCCCGATGATCGCCCGCGCCGCTTCCATTACTGTCCTAGGCTCATCCGCCTGGAGGAAGGCGGGGTCCTCATCGAGCCTGTACCGAACGACGACCTTCGCGAGAAGTGGGTACGTCCGCAACAACAGCAGGTCGGTCTTAATGCGCTCGTTGTTGTCCAGCCCAAGGACCGTTTTACCCAATTTGACGATCGCCGGATTATCATTGGTGAGAGCGACTCTGGCTGTCGCTTGATAGGTCGACTTCGTGCGGAAAGATTCGACGGTGATGATGGTGGTCGCAATGACAGTGACCGCCAACACGAGCCATTTGCGCTTACGGATCTTGCGCCAGTTTTCGCGTACCTTGGTCTTTTCGTCAGGCGGAGCGTTGTAGTAATTGTATGAGAACTGATCCGCCGAACCGATCGGCGCGACTCCGCTCGGTCTGATCAGGCTGATTTCGTCCATTCGGGCTTCGGGTCGGGAATTTGGTTGGATGGGGCGGTCGAGTTCATTCTTATCGTCTGATTTTTTTTCCTCTGGCATGACCTCACCTTGGATACGGAATGCGATAAACAGCCGTGGGAATAAACGTATTAAGAACAGTGGCGCCGATTGATTTGACCGAGTTGTTGGGAACCCAGATCACGTCATTTCCCATGAGCGGCAGGTCCTTGCTCTTGCCGCTCATCACAGCCCCGATGTCAACAGGCAGCTCGGTGAAATTTCCCGTGATCGGGTCGGTGCGGAAGATGATCCCCTTGCCGAGCCTGGCTTTGAAATCGGTTCCTCCTGCAAGCGAGATGGCCTGGCGCAATGTGATTCCCTGTCTGAGGTGAAACTGTCCCGGCGCTTTGACCTCGCCCGCGATATAGAAGACGTCGGCCGGCGGGACGTAGACGACGTCGCCCGGTTTGACGATGATATTGGTATCCCGCCGGCCTCTGAGCATTCCGCCGATGTTGGCCGTTATCATCTCGTAATCCGGTTCGCCCTCGACCTCCGGCGCGGCAGCCACCCCCGTGGCCGTCCCAGCGGCCGCTCCCTTGGCATCATTGATGAGATCTTTAACCTTGTTATCCACGCCGTTCTGCGGGGCGCCGGGCTCCAGTTTCTCAGGCTTGGGTGGCGCTTCGCGGAAGACATAGGCGACAAGGCCGTGGTTTTCCTGCAACCCACCGGCGATCGTCATCAGGCGGAACAATGAGGGCCTGCCGGAGACGACATAGACACCCGGATTTCTGACAGCGCCCTGAATGAAAAACGTGCGGCTGTTGTACTGTTTGACCGAGACATAAACCTTCGGGTCTTGGAGATAACGTCCGCGCAACCCTTCGGTGATCAATTTACCGATCTCGTCTATAGTCTTACCGGCGACCGTCGTCGCGCCTAGGAAGCGCAGCGGGATGATCCCTTTGGAGTTGACCGTGTAATTCACTGACAACTCCGGCGCGTCTTCGACAATAATCTCGATCACGTCTCTCGGGGCGAGTTTGTAATCATCATCGCCGTAAATGATCACATCCGGGCTGACCCGCTCCATTTGCGGATGGCCGGGCGCGCCGACCGAACCGCTTTTAGGCGCGGCGTCCTTTCGAGGCCGCTGCGACTCGGACTGCCCGTAAGCCGTAAGCGACAAAATCACGCAAATGACGCCGAGAATTTGGGCTCTTAACAATTTAGTTTTCAAGACAACACCTCCATTTTCACAGCGGTTTTCAGGGAGATGAATAGCCACCGCAGGGCTCCGCAGAACACAGAGAAATCAATATGCTCTCTGCGCCCTCTGTGCGCTCTGTGGGCAACGACTCTCTTCTGTCGCCGCGCTCGCGATCTGCGAAACGACTGAGGTCAGGACTATGAAGAGCAATGCGTTCGACGGAATCTGAAAATTGAAATCGAACAGGCTGTGAACGAACAATGCGAACATCCCGCCCCCCGCGCCCAGAGCCGTCCCGGACATAACGCGACTTCCGTGGCGGGACGCTCGCAGAGTGTCGCGCGCTACCAGGAAGATAAACCACAACGCAATAACGGCGCCGAATATTCCGGCGTCGGCCACGATTTGTAGGTAATCGTTATGAGCCTGGCCGACCACCAGCGTCCCGTCATGTGAGCTGTAGATCGGGTATGCGGTCTGGTATGCGCCAAGGCCCACGCCCAGCGCCCACCTGTCGCGGATCATCGCCGCAGTGTCGCGCCATATCCACCCGCGGCTTTGAAAGAACGTTTCCCCGCGGGCGCTTGCGCCCACACTACCTGGCGCCATTTCACTTTTCTCAACGCGCCGGATCACGGGATCGACGCCGATCCACCAGACCCCGGCGCCAATCGTAAAGAGCATCACGATTATCGCAACGAATCGCGAAGCGGCGAGGGGAATCGAGGATAGAGGGTCGAGGATCGAAGATCGAAAATCGAAAATAGATCGTCTTCTATCATCGATCCTCGACCCTCGATCCTCGATCCTCCGCTTTCCACTCCTCTTAAATCCGAATGCGACGACGAACATCAACCCGGCGACGAGGCTGATCATACCTCCGCGCGACAGCGACATGACGACCGCCAGTCCCATCAACGCCGCGGCGAAACCGTACACGAGCGCCAATTCGCCGCGAACCGCTCGCCTTAAAATTAAGGCCACCGGGATCGGCGCAATCATCTCCACATATCCGGCGAAGTGATTGTGATTCACGAAAGAGCCAAACGGCGCCGGAGGCTGCGCGCTAGGTTCGATCACCCAGAAGTATTTGCCGTTCCAGGTGAAACGTTGGATCAGCCCGAAGATCGACAGAGCCAGCCCGAAAAAGATCAGAAAGTTTCTGAGCCAGGTCAGCGCGGGAACTTTGGCCAGAAAGTTCGCCGACAGCAGAAAGGCGATCAGAAGAATGAGCAGAACTTCCGTCGCGAGACGCGTCGCTTCGGCGTCGAGTGAGATCGAGAACCTCTTACCAACCGAGTCTGTGGTTGTTATGCCCTGTAAAACGCCGAGCAAGATCAGGGCGGCCAGAGGCAGTCCAGTCGAGGGCACGCTGACCGACAGACGCTGGTCTACCAAGCCCTTGATAACCCACAGAACCAGGAGCGCGATGACCGACAGACCGAGAGTCGCCAGCGACCATGGTTCGACCGCGCCGAAAGCAAGAGTGGCGCCGGCCATCACGACCATCAATCCGAGCGCGATGATCGAACGGAGAGCCGGAGAGACAGAGGGGCCGAGAGACAGAAGGACCGAGAGAAGGAAGGACCGAGAGAAAACTCGGCGCCGCCGTTTCTTCCTCTCTCGGTCCCTCTTTCTCTCCGGCTCTCTGTCCCTCCTTCTCTCTGTCCCTCTGTCTCTCGTTCTCTCCATCTCTCTTTCTCTCTTTCTCTCCGTCTTTAGCGCTCGACAAGGGCGAAGTCGTCAAACCAGATTGTCCCTCTAGTGGGGTTGTCATAACTGAATTTTGGGGTTCTCACGATGGCCAGAGTCGCCACCCCATTGGCAGGCGCGACAAAACTGATGGTGAGCCTCTGCCAGTCACTTGAATCGGCGCTCACCGGGCTGGATTCGCCGATCAGTCCGCCCTGTCCGATGACGGCGATCCGAGGGCCTTCCGGCGCGATCAAGTCTTTCGCCTTCGCGTAACACTCAAGGTAGTAGCGGCCGCCAGGTTTGAGAACCATAGTCTGTTGAACCTGATCGCTCAACGTTGTGGTGTCGAGGCCCGCAAAGACCACTTTAAGAGAGCGCCCGCCGGTCCTGGCGACGCTCCGATCGATTGCGATCCAGGCGAACTTGTTGAGACGGATCGCCCAATTGAACTGATTCAGCCTCTCTACAGCATCCACCTCAAACCCGCCGTCCCAGATAAGGGACCCGTCCGCCTGGGTCCCGGGTCGGATGGCGGTCATCAATTCGATCCAGGCCGCCCTGGCAAGGTCGAAATGTCCGGCCCTCATCAGCGCGCCGATCAGTTCCGGACTCTGCGGAGAACGCGCTTTCGCCTGTTTATCAATCGAGTTGAAAACGGCGCCGGCCTCGGCGACCAGGTTCTGCTCGGTCAAAAATCTCGCTACAGCGAGCCTCGTCTCGGAGTCGTTTCCGGCGAAGGACTTCAAAGCGTCGAGACCGCCGTCCGATGATCGCCAGATTGTCTCGATGGCCGGCGCCAAGAGATCGGCTCTCGATCTGACCGCGATGCGGAACGGTCCGAAAGACTCGCTCAGATTCCCGCGCCGCAACAGCAAATTCGCGAACGCCCAATTCAATTCGCCATGATTCGGCGCGAGTTTGACAGCCGCGCGGATCGACCCTTCGGCCTCTTCCTGCTTGCCGTTCAATTCCTGCGCTGTGGCCAGCAAACTGCGCGCCTGATAATCCCAGGGCGACAGATTGACGGCCTGTTCCGCATGGCTTTCAGCCTGGGCGTCGAACCTACCATTGTGGGCGATATCTGCGATCTCGGCTTTGGCCAGTTTGAAATTGACCCGCGCCGAATTCGGGAGCCGCTCCACGGCGGAGACCAGCCACTCGCGCTGAAACGACGATCGCTGATCCGCCACTCCCCGAACAATAAAGTTCGATACGATCACCCAGCCCAGGCTCAGCCCTATACCGGTAACCGCCAGAATGGCTGCCAGCCGTTTATACAGATTGTCGAGAGTTACAGTGAAGCGCACCAATTGAACGTCAGAAGACACCTCTCCCTAATCAGGGAGGGGCCGTAAAGGAAACCTCGTGTCGAGGCAGCTTTAGGAAACAGGTAAAGAGCTGTCGTACAAGAGCGATTGACAGCCGATTTTCTCGGCGGTTCTCACTGAGATGACAAGACCGCTGGCCTTGAGACGAGATTCCCTGGACACACGACGACTGGCGCGTCCGCATCCAAGCGTGACTCTTCGCTCGCGCACGGGCGCCGTCAAATGGGACGCGCAAAGTCGTCTCGATGAGTCCCTATGGTGTCGTCGGTGAAACTACCGGAGGCGGAACTATCTCTTCCTCGCCTTCTGTTGCGACAGTCGCTGCCGCTACACCGGCAACGCCCGCGAGCGCCCCAGCGATAGCCCAGGGGCCCAAACCGCCGACCGGTACCCCGCGTACGGGAACGGCCGCCACCACCGGTACGCATTGCACAAAGCCCTGTACCACAACTGGAGTGACACACTCCTGAACCTTGACGCAGTTAGAAGTTACGACTCCGCCGTCGGGAGTATTGACCTCGACTTTCACCCCGCCCGGAGTGCTAATGACGGCTTTTCCGTCCTGAATATTGCCGCTGATCAGCCCATCGCTAAATCGCAACGTCATTTTGGTCCCTGCGACAAGTTCTATGCGTCCCAACTTGCCAAGGTTGACAATCGCGCTATTTCCCTTCGCGCAATCGACCACGACATTGCTTTCGGTGAATACCGTCGTCCCCGTAATGGCCTTATTTCCATTAACAGTGACCGGGCCATTTGCTATCAACTGACCAGTTAATTGAGAGTTTCCAGATTGCGCGGTGGTCGGAGCCGCGCCTCTATTTTGAGCGGCCAGGGTTGAACCCGTGTTGAAGACTAAGGAGCTGCTGAGAAACAGCGACAGAATGAGTATTCTTGCGCCGAGCGTTCTAGGCGAACAATTTGACATACACATACCCTCCTAATCATCCGTCAAGAATTTGGGGAGAGTCACATAAAAATGCTGCCAGGAATCTCACGCGGGATTACGCGGGATTACGCGGGATTACGCGGGATTATGCGGGATGGTTATTCGGGATTGCCTCGGGGGAAGCTGAGCTGAGGATACTTTAGCCCCACCTCTTTTTCAATCCGACTATTCAAAAATTTTTGCAGAGCGATTGACAGTTTCTTTTCTCGGCGGCGCTCACTGAGACATCACAACCGGTTGCCCTGAGACGAGATTCCCTGGAGACAGGACGACTGGCGCGCCCGCGTCCAAGCCTTCGACGACTACCCAGTCACCGTCGCGCTTGCCGACCACGACAGTCTTTTCGACAGCCTTATTGTCTTTGACCGAAAAAACTTTTTGAATGCCGGCGAATGTCACGATCGCCGAGGCCGGGACCATGACCACGTTCGAAGTCATCGAGGTTTGAATTTCCGCTTTCGCGAAAGAGCCTGGCCGCAGCCTGCCCTGTTGGTTATCGACTTCGGCTTCGATGATCAGCGTGCGGCTCAGCTCTTGAAACGCCGGGCTTAATCTGGCCACCCGCCCCGAGTAAGATTGTTGATTATCGCCCTCGACCAGGACGCGCACAGACTGGCCTACTTTGATCCCTTGCGCCTCGCGTTCGGGCGTTTCGAGTCGCAGCCGCAAAGGATGCAACCTGACGAACGTCGCCACCGGGGCGCCCGCGTTCAGATACTCGCCGAGCGACGCCCGTCGCTCGCGCACGGCGCCGTCAAAGGGGGCGTACAAAGTACTCTCGACGAGTTGCTGCTGGGCGATCGCCAGTTCCGAACGCCGCTGCAAGAGCACTGCCTGGCGGTTCCTGACCTCCTCGATGGCGTCCTGATATCGACTGTCGGCGACCTTGTACGCGGATTCGACGCGGTCGAGTTCGGCCTTCGATTGAATGCCCTGACTTACCAGTTGAGTCGTCCGGTCACGGTTTGATTTCGCTTCCTCCAGCACGGCCCGCGCCTGTCGCGCCAGCGACGTGTTTTCAGCATCAACACGGTCGTCACTGCCCTGCGGAGGAAGACCGAGCCTGGCTCGCGCCTGCTGCAGCGCGGCCTCGGCTTGCTGCAACCTCACTTTGAATTCGATGGTTTCGAGGGTTGCTATGACCTGACCTTTTCGCGCCTGACTTCCCAGGTCGATTTTGATCTCGCTCACCCGGCCCGCGACCTTGAAACTCAACGTGGCTTGCTCATCGGCGGCCAGCGTTCCGGGCGCCGTGACCGTCTGGACCAAATGCCTGGCTTCTGAATTCGCCAACTTGACCTGCTTTGCCGGCAAACTCCCCGAGGCGCCTCTGGAAGCGGCGACCTGCGCCTCGCTCCCTCCGCAGCCGCCCAACAGGAACAGAAAAGGTAGAAATAAGATTACGAATCGATCTTTCTTTTGTGCCATTTCTCGAACTCTATACTAGTTTTCAAATGTATGAAGACTGTTAGCCACCGCAGGGCACAGAGAACACAGAGAAATCATTATGTCCTGCGGCGCCCTCTGTGCGCTCTGTGCGCTGCGGTGGCTATTCATTCACACGAAACCCGCTGTAAATGAATTGAATGATACGCATGCCACTCGTGAAACACATTATATCCAGTCAGGCGCTTGCTTCCACCAAGCCGGTCAAAATTAATTTCACCGTGTGACACTAGTATAATACCGCGGGCGTAAACAAACGGTTGCGCGTAAGATTAACCGCTCGATCATGCCTGCGACTCTGCGTCAATATTTCTTTTATATTATCGAAGTCTTCGCAACGCGCTCGTTGTATGAGAAGATGCTGGTGGATATTCCCATCTCTATTTCGGCCCCGAAGAACAGATCTCAATGAATCAGGTAATCAAGAGATTCTTTGTCGCCTCAGGCGTCCTGGCGCTAGTCATTATCGGCGCCGCGTTTGGGGTTGCTAGCCGCTCGGCGACCGGCGCCCCATTCCTCGAATCGGAGTTGATCTTTCCTCTTGAACACTGGCACAACCATGCCTCGTGCATAGTCGAAGCGCAGAACGGAGACCTGATCGTTTGCTGGTTTCACGGGTCCGGGGAGCGAACCGCCGATGACGTGAAGATCGAGGGCGCGCGGAAAAGGCGCGGCGCGCAAGCCTGGAGTCCGCGATTCACGATGGCTGACACTCCAGGCTATCCCGACACCAATTGCGCGATGTTCATCGACCCGCAGCGTAGGCTGTGGCTGCTCTGGCCGACCATCATGGCGAATGAGTGGCACACCGCCCTGATGAAATATAGGATTTCATCGCGCTATCAGTCCGACGGCCCGCCGGTCTGGGAGAGTAACGAAGTGCTGCACGTCACCCCGGGACCGGAATTCGAAGCGGCGGTTAAAGAGACGATGGACGGGTTTGAGAACCGAGCGCAAAGCGAGCCTGAAGAGCGCCGCGCAGCCATCCGAGATTACATCGCCAGAACGCGCAAGAACGCCGCGGACAAACTTTTCCGGCGGATGGGATGGATGACCCGCGCCCACCCTTTCGTTCTCGACGACCGCAGATTGATAGTCCCGCTCTATTCCGACGGCTTCTCCTTCTCGCTGATGGCCATCACCGACGACTGGGGCAAGACGTGGAAGACCAGCGCCCCGCTCGTCGGCGGAGGCAATATTCAACCCAGTATCGTTCGTAAGAAGGACGGAACGCTTTTCACGTTGATGCGCGACAACGGCCCCGCGCCGAAGCGCCTGCACAAAAGCGAATCGCGCGACCGGGGGGAGACCTGGTCACCGGTCACCGACAGCGACCTGCCCAATCCCGGATCCGGCGCCGAGATAATCTCGCTTCGCAACGGACACTGGGTCCTGATCTACAACGACACCGAACGAGGCCGCAACAGTCTGACGGTCGCGATCTCGGATGACGAAGGGCAGACCTGGAAGTGGAAGCGGCGGCTGGAATACGACCCTCCCGGCCCGGAAGCGGGCGCCTATCATTACCCTTCAATCATTCAGGCCCGCGACGGGACGTTGCACGCCAGTTACAGCTACCACCTCAACCGCAAAGACGTCGAGAAGGACGCCGAAGGCGAACCGCGCCGTAAGACGATCAAGCATGCCCGTTTCAACGAAGAGTGGGTGATGGCCGGAGAAAAATGACGCGCGACAACGCCGATTGAAACTTTTTTCTCGCCAGAAAACCAATCAGTGGCTAGAATTGTATTCGTTTTATTCCGATGTATTTACTCAGCCCCTGCCGGATTAGCGGCGGGGGGAGACCAGCAGTTATAATCCGATTTTTAATTTAAAATGCCCCGTTGCGAGGCTTAAACTACACATGATGTACAGCCAACAAGAATATGACATGGTTCGGCGCCAGACTATGCAGATCGAGGCCGAGAAGCGCGCGCTGCTCAGATGGGTTTTGATCGTCGTATCGCTCCTGCTGGCCGGATCGGTTATCCTCACAGGAATGATGTTCCGCAGCTACAGCTCGGGTGAAGAGCGGATCAGGAACGCCGAGGATCGGAAGGCGTCCGCCGAAAATCAGTTGCGGCAGGTCACCCGCGAGCGTGACGATTTGAAAGCGATCCAGCAGAGGATGGCCGCCGCCGTCGCTCAACGGAACGCCGTGATCGACTCGCTCGTGCCTAAAATGCTCTCCAAAACGGCTACCGACGCCGACATGGCCGACCTGGCTCGCGCCATTAACGAGACGCCGGAACAGGTGATCGAGCTTCCCAGCATCCCGCCCGACGATGTCTTACGCAGATACCGGACCCGCGTTGACGGGCAGCCACGCGCTTACATCCTGCTCGCGGGGGAAATCGACGGCAAATGGAGGCTCTATTCCGTACTGGTGAAGAAGTAGGGGAATGCGGAATGCGGAATGGGGAACAGTAAATGCTATCCTTTTTCCGCATTCCGCATTCCGCATTCCGCATTCCGCATTCCGCATTCCGCATTCCGCATTCCGCATTCCGCATTCCGCAT
>DATCXQ010000910.1:0-12616 GCA_036565725.1 Blastocatellia bacterium | reverse complement strand
ATTGTCGGCGGCCATGACGAGACGGTGATCGAATTAAATCAGGACGCTTACGCGCGGCTGCGGTGTGAAAAAGAGTTGAGGGTCATTCCTGGCGCGACGCATCTGTTCGAAGAGCCAGGCGCGCTCGAACAGGTCGCAGATTACGCGGCCGATTGGCTCAAAGGGCATCTGCAACCGCTCCCCGTCCAAAGGAGAGCGGCAGGCGGCGCGCAGAAATAACATTGGGGCAAACTGAAGTCTGTCTGCCTCAATTTGGGTCGCGGATAGACTATGGTCTGTCCCACTATTGGCCGCTTCGATTTATGGCGTGACTGACATTTTTCGGTATGAGGTTATTTTATGGCGATTAATACAGTGAAATACCGTCAGCGATTGCTGGATGAACGGGACAAAATCAAGCGTGACATCCTGGGAAGAACAGAACTGCCGCAGTCTTTCGACACGGACGTCGTGCTCGATTCGGCGGACAGTTCGGTGCGGGAGCTTTCGATGGATCTGGAAGGCCGCCTGATGAATATGAAAAGCGATCGTCTGGAGAATATTAACGCCGCGCTACAGCGAATCGAGCGCGGCATCTATGGGATATGCATGAGGTGCAGAAAAGAAATCGATCCGAAGAGGCTCGACGCCGAACCGGTGGCGATGACCTGCATAGATTGCCTGTCCTTGAAGGAGCAGGGATTCGTCGCCCCGACAATGTAGGAACGCTAATTGCTGCTTCGAGAAGAAGTTTGAGGTAGATATAAATAAATCCACGCAAACTAACAACCGTTAACTATGTACGTTACATGTCTGTATACGGAATCGTACAAAGCGAAGTATGAGGGTCGTACATACAATTGAAGTTACCGAGATAATTCTTATTGGCCGCAAATCCCCTCCGCGCGCCGAATGGCAATCTGTCTTTTTATAAATCATCAAGGAGGTAATGATGATTTCATTAGCCAGAAATCGACTTCTGGCGGCGCTGCCTGAACAGGACTTTGAAAGGCTGACAGTCGGGCTCGGATCTGTCCATTTGTGTTTGGGCGACATTCTGTACCACGCTGGCGAAGAGATTCGCTACGTCTATTTCCCTGAGCAGGGATTGATCTCTCTGGTGGCCACGATGATGGATGGCGCGACGGTCGAAACGGGCATCGTCGGCAACGAAGGAATGATGGGGGTGCCGGTCCTCCTGGGCGCCAGCAGCGCCCCGTACCGCGCGATCGTTCAGGTCGAGGGGCAGGCATGGCGCATGAAGGCGGACGTTTTCAAATTTGAGACGTTGCGCGGCGGCGCGCTGCGCAAGCGCCTGCTACTCTACACGCAGGCGCTGATGACCCAGATGTCGCAGATGGCCGCATGCAACTGCCTGCACACTGTCGAAGAGCGGCTGTGCTCGCTCCTGTTGATGATCGACGACCGCATGGACTCGAACGAGTTCTTTCTTACCCACGAAATGATCGCGGAGATGTTGGGCGCGCGTCGCGCCGGAATCACCGTCGCCGCGGGCAAATTGCGGCAGGCGGGAGTGATCAGTTACATGCGCGGCCACATTCACATCCTGGACAGGCGCAGCTTGGAAATGTGGGCCTGCGAATGTTATCGCACGATCAAAACGGAGTTCGACAGACTTTTTGAGATCGAAACCGAGTCGGAGTTCGAGAAGGCTCCGCCCGCTCTCCAGTGGGCCGCCCCGGGATCGAGCGCCTACGGCCACGGGCGTGAACCGGTCAGGCCGACGTAATTGCGGATTATCTTCGATCGGCGCTGATGGACGGCGGTCGGTCGCTCGCAATGTCATCGAGGAATTTGAGGAAGCTCTGGAAAATGGCTTCGTTGTCCGGCTCGCTCTCGGTGTCTTTGGAGATCTTGCGCACGTACCCCCTGCTGGTCACTTGCAGCCGATCATCTTTCATGATCGTTTGTATGAACATATTCGACACGGTGAACGGTTTTGTGGACGCGGGCAGATCCAGCGCGCGTCTTACCGAGGCCGGGAGTTCCCGGTATTGCCCCTCGCTGGTCTGCTCGAGGCGGCTGTCCGTCCGGCGAATGAGTTCCACAGAGCTGGTGGACGGGTTGAATTTCGGAGAGGCGTTGACCACCCCGAGCGTGGCCGGCAACACCGTCGGGTCTTTCACCGACATGTCCAGCTTTCTGTAAATTTCCGGTCTGTATAACCGCCCGGTGTTGCAGGCGCCCAGGATCGCGCGATCGACCCCTGCCGCCGCAAGGTGTTCCTGCAAGGCGCCCAGTGAAATGTATGAGCGCGGCGCCGACCGGAGTTGCGACCGCTGAAGCTTCAGCCCGTTACCGTTGCTCCCGTGAGTCTCGAAGAATATCTCGCGAATAGAGCCATCTGTGCGCGACCGGTTGACCCGCATGATCTCCTTCAACACCCAGCGCCAGTCGGCGCTCTCCAAATACACAAACCCGAGCCCTTCGTATAACTGCCGATTCCCTGAAGCCGCAAAATCAGGGCTGAAGACAATGGCCCTGCGCTCACCCAGTTTTTTCAGCCTCGCGGCGGATTCCAACCTGTCCGGCTGTGCGACTTCTTGCGCGCGCGCCGCCGGTAACAGGTTGACGAGCCACTCGCGCCCGTTTTGAAACGTGGGGCCGGCGCTCAAAAACAGGGGCGACAATCCCAGCAAGATTACTAACAACGAGGACCTGGCGTTTCGACGCGCCGCTTTCTCTACATCTTTCCTCATAATCCTTGGGAGCGCCTATTCTGATGGGACTTATAGGTCCTATAAGTCCCATCAGAATAGGCGCCATACGAAGAAATCCGCGCAGTTCGATGGAGCAAGCCATATGCCCCGGCGCGCAATTAAATGAACGCATTCGAGACATCTCGGCGCGATGGTACAATAGGTTCGATATGACGACGTTGCTGGGAAAAACCGAAGATGAATTGATGGAATTCGCCGAGGGGATCGGCGAAGCCCGTTTTCGCGGCAAACAAATTTACCGGGCGATCTACGGCAGGCGCGCGCTCGACCTCGCGCGGATGACCGAGTTGTCAAAAGATTTGCGTGAGAAGCTGAACTCGGTCGCGCGCGTCGCCGAGACTCGAATCATCGATGTTTTCTATTCCACAGACGGGACCAGGCGTTATCTGCTCAGGCTCGGCGACGACCGTGAGGCCGAGGCCGTGTTTATGCCCGAAGAGCGCCGCGACACCATTTGCCTCAGTTGTCAGGTGGGTTGCGCCGTCGGGTGCGGTTTCTGCATGACCGCGCGTCTGGGCGTCAAACGCGACATGACGGCGGGCGAGATCATCTCTCAAGTCGTCATCGTCTTGAACGAGGTCTACGGCGAAGGAGCCAAACCGCCGCACGGCGTGAACCTCGTGTTCATGGGGATGGGCGAGGCATTTTTGAATTACGACGAGGTGATGAGATCGATCAGGATTATGGCCGACGAGAACGGGCTCGGCGTCAGCCCGAAGCGCGTCACCGTCTCGACCTCGGGCGTCATCCCCCGCATTTACGACTTCGCCAAAGAGCCCGTCCGGCCGCGGCTGGCGATCTCGCTCTCGGCCACCACCGAAGAGCAGCGGACACGATTGATGCCGATCAACCGTAAATATACCCTCGCCGATCTGATGAAAGCCTGCCGCGAGTACCCGCTCGGCGAACGCGAGCGGCTGACCTTCGAATACGTAATGCTCGACGGCGTCAACGATTCCGACGAAGACGCCCGGCGTTTGGTAAAACTGCTCAATGGCGTCCGGGCCAAGGTCAACCTGATCCCGCACAACCCTGCGCCCGAGTTGCCCTACCGCGCGTCGCCGATGGAACGCATCCTGAGCTTTCAGAAGATACTGGTCGAACGCGACGTGCCCGCGTTCATCCGGCGGCCGCGCGGGCAGGACATCGCGGCGGCTTGCGGACAGCTGGCGGCGAGACACCAGGCCAACGTGTGAATTGAATATGAGCAAGATAAGCAAAATACTTTTGATTGCATCGGTGGTCTTATTTCTCTTATCACATGCCGCCCACAGATTGCGATACGAGTACTTGTTGAGTCATATTCCAGTCGAATCACGCGAAGAATGGATGGCGATGTGGGCCCACAACAACGCGATGGGCTACGACAATTGGGATATATTCGTCTTCATCATATTCGCGTCCTCGCTCGTCTGTGTTCTCTGTGCGATTTTAGTTTGGAAGAGAGACAGGCCACATCAAAACCTTTTCCTCGAATAAACACATGGATTCACCTCCCGACTACATCGTCCTCGGCAGCGGCGTCGCGGGTCTTCGCGCCGCCATCGAACTGGCCCGCGACGGGCGCGTCGCCGTTCTGACTAAAGACCGGCTGGACGAATCGAACACCGAATACGCGCAGGGCGGCGTCGCCGTGGCGATGTCCGACGACGACGAAATCTCGCTCCATTTCGAGGACACGCTGAATGCCGGCGCGGGGCTGTGCGACGAGCAGGCCGTTCACGTGTTGGTCGAAGAAGGGCCGCGCTACATTACCGAGCTGATCGAATGGGGGGCGCGGTTCGACCGCGAAGGCGGGGCGCTGGCGTTCACCCAGGAGGCCGCGCATTCGCGCCGCCGCATCCTGCACGCGAACGGCGATTCGACGGGCCGCGAAATCGTCAGGGCGCTGATCGCTCACGCCAGAAAGCAATCCAACATACAGCTCATGGCGCACGCCGCAACCATCGGGTTGATCGTCGAAGACGGGCGCTGCGCGGGCGTCAGGTTCATCGACCCGAACGAGAGTTTGCGGCGGGAGTTGCGCGCGCGCGCGGTCGTGCTGGCGACCGGCGGCGCGGGACAGATCTTCGCGCAGACCACAAATCCGAGCGTCGCCACGGGCGACGGGATGGCGATGGCCTATGCGGCGGGCGCGGAGATGTGCGACCTGGAGTTCATGCAGTTCCATCCGACCGCGCTTGCGCTCGACGGCGCGCCGCGGTTCCTGCTCAGCGAGGCGCTGCGCGGCGAGGGGGCGATCCTGCGCAATCACCAGGGCGAGGCTTTCGCCATAAGGTATGATGACCGCGGCGAACTGGCGCCGCGCGACATCGTCGCCCGCGCAATCGTGGCCGAGATGGAGCGAACGGGCGCGCGCTGGATGTTCCTTGATTTGACGCATCTCAAAGCCGATTTCCTGCGCGAACGATTCCCGAATATTTTCGAGACCTGTCTGCGCTACGGGCTGGATTTGACGAGGGATCAATTGCCGGTGAGTCCCGCGGCGCATTACCTGATGGGCGGTGTGAGGACCGACACGCGCGGGCGCACGACGCTCAAGAGCTTATACGCCGCAGGCGAGGTCGCCTGCACGGGCGTACATGGCGCGAACCGTCTGGCCAGCAATTCGCTGCTCGAAGGTCTGGTCTTCGGCGCGCGCGCCGGCGCGGCCGCAATTGAAGATTCATTCCCGCGGCTAAAGCAAAGACTGGTACTGACGCCCCAATTGCGCCAGCGCATCGAGATGTTGCAGATGACGAAGCTCGAACTTAGCGAGTTGGTTTCGCTACATCACTCGGAATCAGCCCCTGTTGAATTCGATCTATCCGAATGGCGTTTAGACCCACGGATCAAAAACCGCGTACAGGAGATTATGTGGCGCAAGGTAGGACTCATCCGCCGCGCCGATGATTTGCGAAGCGCAATCGAAGAACTCATCGCGATGGCAGGAGAGAAGGTCAACGAGCGCACCAGGAATTTCGTGACGCTGGCGCGGTTGATGGCCGAGGCCGCGCTGTGGCGCGAAGAAAGCCGCGGCGGCCATTTCCGCGAAGACTTCCCGGCGCGCGACAACGATCGCTGGCGCGTTCATTCAGCCCAGCGGAACGACCATCCGATCAGTCCGATTGAGCGTGTCAGCGAGTAATGATGTCAATTCGAGCCGAAACAGGAAGAGCGTGCCGGGGGCAGTCGCAATCGGCATTATTGTGGACGGACGGCCTGCGTCGCGACGAGATTCAACCGAAATGCGCCGTGGCGAAGAACTGCGATCCCAGTTCGCTCAAATGCGTTTGGACGTAACGGTGCGTGTCGGCGGGCGTTTCAAGGGAGAGAGCGTGTGTGGCGAGCTTTTCGGCGTCTTCCAGGCGGATCGAGCGAACGAGGCGGCGAATGGCCGGGATCGCGCTCGGCGTCATGCTCAAGTCGGCAAGACCCAAACCCAGAAGCATGATCACCTGAGCCGGGTTCGACGCCATCTCGCCGCAGACGTTCATCGGTATGTTGATCTTCCTGGCCGAATCGGCCACGTATTTGATCGCGCGCAAGACGGCGGGGTGCATCGGGTCGAACATTTTGTCCACGTTCTCGTTGCCGCGGTCCACGGCCAGCAGGCTCTGTGTCAAGTCGTTGGTGCCGAGGCTGAAGAAATCGGCCTCACGCGCCAGCGATTCGGCCATGATCACCGCGGCAGGCGTCTCAACCATCACGCCTATCTCGACGTCTTCTGCGTGCTCGATCTTTTCGGCGCGCAGGTCCCTTTCGACTTCGGCGATGATCTCTTTGGCCCGGCGCACCTCATCGAGATTCGAGACGAACGGCAGCAGTATCTTCAACCGCGACCTGCCGTCCGGGTGCAGTCCGGCGCGCAGAATGGCCCGCACCTGAGTCCTGAAAACGCTGTCTACGGCCAGCGACAGCCTGATTGCGCGAAGCCCCAGCGCGGGGTTGCGTTCGGGTTTGAATCCTTCCAGGCGCAGTTTATCGCCTCCCAGGTCGAAGGTGCGGATGACCGCGCCGCTCTCGCCGCAGGCGTTGGCCAGACATTTGTAGGCCTCGTATTGTTCGTTTTCGGCCGGCAGGCCCGAGGCCGCTTGCGAATAGAGGAACTCCGAGCGGTAAAGCCCTACGCCGGCGGCGTTGAAACGCTGCAGCGTCTCGATCTCCTCGATCAGTTCGATGTTCGCGCGCAATTTGACTTCGCGCCCGTCGCGCGTGACCGCAGGCAGGTCGCGCTCCTCGATGTAATGGAGTTGCTGTTCCTGCTGACGTTCGCGGAGTTCAACGTAAAAACGCAGCGTCTCGGGCAGCGGGTTGACGATGATCGCGCCCGTAGTGCCGTCAATGATAACGGTTTCGCCCGAGCGGACGCGCCCAGTTACGTTGCGCACGCCGACCACGGCAGGGATGTTGACGCTGCGCGCGATGATCGAAGTGTGCGACGCCCACCCGCCCGCGGCGGTGACGAAGCCAAGCACGCGGCGCGGGTCCAGGTCCGCGGCGACTGAGGGCAGGAGGTCCTCGGCCACGATGATCGAATTTTCGGCCAACTCGCTCAGGTCGCGCGCCTCGGCGCCGGAAAGTATCTTGACCAGGCGGTGGGCGACGTCGGCCACGTCCGAGCCACGCTCGCGCAGGTAATCGTCGGTGATCTTCGCGTATCTACTCAGCAGGTGGTTCGCCGTGTCACGCACGGCCCATTCCGCGTTGACGCGGTTGTCACGGATGCAGTCCTCGATCTGGCGGCCAAGGTTGCGGTCCCTGAGCATCATCAAGTGGGCTTCGAGGATGTAGGCGCGGTCGGAGCTGAAAGCCTCGCGGAAACGCGCCATGGCTTTGCGCACCTGGCGCTGGGCGAGTCGGACGGCTTCGCGGAACCGCTTGAGCTCGGCTTCCACCTGATGCTTCGGAATGAACATCCGCACGATCCGGCCCCGCGGGTCGTCGACCAGAAAAGCAGGCCCGATCGCAACGCCCTGACAAGCGCCTATGCCTTCATATCTGTGCTCGGAGATTGTTCCAGACGGGCCCCTCATCTTACTCTTCGCCGAATTTGTCTTCGATCAGCTTGCGCACCGCTTCCATAGCCTCGACTTCGTCCGCGCCTTCGGTGGTCACTTCAACCACGGCTCCCCGTGACGCGGCGAGGAGCAGTATTCCGAAGATGTTCTTCGCGTCCACCGGCCCCGGCGCCGACAGGCCGGCGCCCGGCTCCACGCGCGCCAGCATGATGTCGCAGCGGAAAGAATTCGCCAGTTTGACCAGCTTGGCCGCCGCCCGCGCGTGCAGCCCCAAACGATTGGTAATGCTAAGTGTGATTCGTCGCATCTCAGCCGGATGGGAGTGGGGAATCGGGAGTGGGGAGGAATTGCGAACCTTAATGACTCACTCTCCCATTCCCGATTCCCCACTCTCCATTCCCCACTCCCGACTACTTGTTAGGTGTAAGCACCTCACTCGCAAGATAGATTGTTTTTTGTCCCTGGTCTCTGACGCGGCGCGCGATAACGTCCAGCGTCTCATCCGGCTGTTGGTCGGTCAGTTTGAGAATCATGGGCAAATTGACGCCGGTCACGACTTCGATCGGCGCGCTGCCCAGGAAAGTGCAGGCGAGATTAGTCGGCGTGCCTCCGAACATGTCAGTCAATACCAGCACGCCCGCGCCCTGGTTGACGCGCTCGATCGCCTTGCCTATCTCGTCGCGGGCAATCTCGACGTCGTCGTGCCAGCCGATAGTCACGGCGGTAATATGATGAATGTCTTCGTTGATGATCGTTTCCGCCGCGCTGACCAACTCGGTCGCTAAATTCCCATGCGTAACGACCACGCCTCCGATTAATGGCATATATCCCGATTGCGGATTGCGGATTGAGGATTGCGGATTGCGGATTGCGGATTTGTGAATCCGTTTAACTGCGGATGCGAAATCGGGATTGGAAGTTCTATCAATCCGCAATCCGCAATCCGCAATCCTCAACCCTCAATCACTTCTTCACGTCTCTATGAGTCACCCTCGCATGCTGCTCGCTGCGATTGAGATGCTTGCCGATCTCGTTCGCGACTGCCACCGAGCGATGTCTGCCTCCGGTACACCCGACCGCGACGGTGACGTAACTCTTGCCTTCGCGCTGGTAGAGCGGCATCAGGAAATCGAGCATGTCGCAGAATCGGCGAACGGTCTCCCGCGCCTCCTCGCTTTTATTCAGGTATTCGACGACCGGCGGATCGTTGCCCGACAGGTCTTTCAGTTCGGGTACGAAATGCGGGTTGGGCAGGAAACGCACGTCGAAGACCAGGTCGGCGTCCAGCGGGACTCCGTATTTGAACCCGAAGCTGATGACAGTGATCTCGGTTTTGCCCGCCGCGTTTTCCGGCGCGAAACGATTCCTCAGCCACGCGCGCAATGTGTGAACGGTGTGGTCGGAGGTGTCAATTACGATGTCTGCCAACGCGCGGATCGGTTCGAGATTCCTGCGCTCCTCTCCGATCGCCTCGATTATGCGCCCGGCGCCCAGCGGATGCGGTCGCCGCGTTTCACTGTAGCGGCGCTGCAACACGGCGTCGCTCGCCTCCATGAAGAGGATCGTCGTTTCGATGTCGTCGCGGCCGTGGAGTTGCGCGTAGACCTGCGGAAAACTTTCTAGAAACCCTCCCTCGCGAATGTTAAGCCCCAGCGCGGCGCGCATGACGCCCGATTCCTTGCGCTCGAACAGGTGCACGAAGCTCGGAATCAACTGAGACGGCAAGTTATCGACGCAAAAATACCCCAGGTCTTCAAAGACGTTCATCGCCGACGACATCCCGGCGCCGCTTAGACCTGTGATGATGATGAGTTGAGGGGTCATAACATCGAGACTGGGAGACAGAGCGACGGGGCGACAGGGAGAGGAAATTCGCCCAGTCGCCCCGTCGCCTCGTCTCCCAGTCTTTCTTCAGGGTTCGATCAGACCGTAATTCCCGTCCTTGCGTTTATAAATTACGCCGATGCGATCAGTCTCCGCATTCCGGAAGACCAGGAAGTTTTCGGCCGCCTCGCTGACTTGCATCATCGCCTCTTCGGCGGTCATCGGCTTTACCGAATAGCGCCGCGAACGGATGATATGCGGGTCGTCCCTCTCGGGCTCGATCGGAGGCAGGGGACTCGGCGCGACCGCGCTCGTTGACAGGGAGCGATGTTTGCTGGTGATGATTTTCCCTTTGACCTTGAGCGCCTGGCGCCGCAAACGGTCCACAGCCTGTGACGCCGAGACATACATGTCCGTCGTGTCGGATTTACTGGTCAAGGCATGATCTTGCCAATTGACGACTATCTCCGCCAGGTGACGGTGATGTTTGCCAACGCTCAAGACGACGTGCACCCTGGTCGCCCCGTTGAGCATCGTGTCGAGCTTCCTAAGATGATGTGTGACATGTTTTCTGATGGCAGGAGAAACAGAGAAATTGCGGCCTGTGAATTCGATCTTCATCCCAATGCTCCTTTCTTTCATGCCCGGTCGGGAGGCGACCGGGGCGGTCGCTTGCCAGATGGCAGTTTGGACTGTGGTTGGTTGAGCGAATCGATTATCAAACAGCCGGGCTGACCCGAAGGTCCGCCCCTACGAGACTACTTGCCGCCGTTCGCGCGATCCCGGAATTTTCATCTGGTCGCGGTACTTGGCGACGGTCCGGCGGGAAAGCTTCTGGCCCTCCTTGGCGAGGGTCTTGGCGATCTCGTCGTCGGTCAACGGGTTGCGCGCGTCTTCCGCTTCGATCATCTTCTTGATCCTCAATTTGATGATCCGAGTCGAAACCTCTTCGCCCTCGTCGTTGACCATGCCCTCGGTGAAGAAGCGGCGGAGTTCGATCACTCCCTGTGGGGTGTGCGCGTACTTGCCGTTGACCACGCGAGAAACTGTCGAAAGATGCATGCCGATGTCTTCGGAGATGTCTTTGAGCATCATCGGCTTCAGTTGTTCGACGCCCTTGTCGAGAAAGTCGCGCTGACGCTCGACTATCCGTTCACAGACCTTGTAGATCGTCTGTTTGCGGTGCTCAATGTTCTTGAGCAAGTCTACGGCCGAACGGAAGCGGTCCTTGATGTAATCGCGCGTCTCTTTCGATGTCTCTTTGTTCTCCATCATCTGACGATACTGCCTGTTGATGCGCAGTTGCGGCAGCCCGTCGTCGTTAAAACGTATTACGTATTCTTCGTCGATCTTTTCTATATAGACCTCGGGTTCGATGTATTGCGCCTCGCGCGGGGCGAACTTGCGGCCCGGGTGCGGTTCGAGTTGGCTGCGGATGAGCTTCAATTCCTGCGCCACCTGCTCGACGCTCACGCCGAGCGCCTTGGCCAGTTCGGGCAGCTTGTGCTGCTGCAATTGGCCGAAATGTTCACGAATCATCTTCGCGGCCAGCCGGTCGCCGTAGCCCAGATAGTCGAGCTGCAGCAGCAGGCACTCCTGAAGGTTGCGCGCGCCGACGCCCGTCGGGTCGAGTTGCTGTATGACCTCCAGCGCCTTCCCGGCGGTCTCCATCGACCAGGGGCCAAGCGCCGTTATCTCTTCGAGCGAGCAGTCGAGGTAGCCGTCGTCGTTGAGGTTGCCGATGATCGCTTCGGCGGCGGCGGCCACCTCAGGCGACGTGATGGTCAGGCGCAATTGCCAGTTGAGGTAATCCGCCAGACTGTCTTCTGAGCGCAGGAACTGCTCGAATGAGGGCGTCTCTTTGACCTCGGTCTCGCGCGTGCGGTAACCGGGGTCGAGGTATTCTTCGAAGGTAGTGCCGTAATCGATCTCCTCGAACGAATCGCGTTCGCCGATCTCGGGCTCCCGCGCGTCATCCCGCGCGGCCTCAGGGAGGGCCTCGCCCGCGACCGCCGCCTGGACGGTTTCCGGCGAAAGAGTCGCGCCCGCATCGTAGCCTGCGTCGAAATCGCCTGCCTCGCTCGCCTCATTGGCTGAATAAGACCGATCCGCGCCGTCGAGTCTCTCGGCGGCGTTCATGGTAGCTTCAGGCAGTTCCCCCGACCCGTTGAGAGCTGCGCTCGGAGTCTCTGTAAAATCTATATTGCCTGCGTCGGGTGGGACGGCCACCTCGTCAGGCGCCAACTCTTCGAGCACGGGGTTCTCGGCAAGTTGTTGTGAAACCAACTCGCCCAATTCGAGCTTGGTCATCTGCAACATCTCTATGCGTTGGCGCAATTGCGGCGTCAACACCAGTCGCTGCGATTGATTGATGACGAGTTGTTGTTTATACGACATAAGTCCTGTCAATAGTCATTGGCCACTTGTCATTGGTCATTGGTCATTTGTCATTAGGCGCATGTCATCGGCCATTCGGCGCCTCCCTGAAGGCATGCAATCAAACGACCAATGACCGGCGGCCAATGACAAATGACCAGTAACTAATGCCCATTGACTACATTCTAAATTTTTCTCCCAGATAAACCCTTCTAACTTCCGCGTCGCCGGTCAATTCCTGCGGCGTTCCCGACCGAAAGAGTTTGCCGTCGCTGATAATATAGGCGCGATCTGTAATCTCTAACGCCTCGCGCACGTTGTGATCCGTAATCAAAACACCGATCCCGCGTGATCGCAGCCGCGCGATAATTTGCTGTATATCATCTATCGCAATCGGGTCTATTCCCGCAAACGGCTCGTCGAGCAAAATATATTTCGGCTCGATGGTCAACATCCGCGCGATCTCCGTCCGTCGTCGCTCGCCGCCCGACAGCGCGTAACCTTTATTCTTCCTCACGTGACTCAGCCGGAACTCTTCGATCAACTCTTCCATCCGATCGTGGCGTTCGGCGCGAGTCAGGGGGAGCGTCTCGAGAATCGCCAGAATGTTCTGCTCGACAGTGAGCTTGCGAAAGACCGAAGCTTCTTGAGGAAGATAGCTGATTCCAAGACGCGCGCGTTTATAGAGTGGCAGCT
>DATCXQ010000386.1:0-4825 GCA_036565725.1 Blastocatellia bacterium | reverse complement strand
GCCCGCGACTTCCCGCTGCAAAAACACTCTTACGCCTTCAAAGCCGCAGAGGCTGCAGAGGCGGCGCGCGAGCAGGGCAAGTACTGGGAGTACACGACAATCCTGTTTCAGAATCAGGGAGCGCTCGGCCCGGATCAGCTCAAAGAGTACGCCAGGCAGTCGCGACTTGACCTCGAGAAGTTCGACGCTACGCTCGCCTCAGGCAAGTTTGCCGAAAAGGTGCGGCGCGATTATCAAGATGGCGTGAGGATCGGGATCCAGGCTACTCCGACAGTTTTTGTGAACGGGCGGCGCGTTTCAGAACCGACCTATGAATCCTTGAAAGCGACGATAGAAGCCGCGCTCAGAGCGCCGGCCAAGAAATGAAGATACCGACGAAATCGTGACGGGCCGGGTGTTCAGTCCCAGCCCGAGCGCAGAAGCTCGATTCGATTGGCTATGCGTTCCAGCCTTTTGATCAACGGCTCAAAGCTTGCGGGGCGCATTCGGGGTGGAAATTACGCCGCCACAAAACGCAGTCGCGCAGCGCCTCCAGGACGAGGCGCTCAAGCATGTCGGCGTTCTCGGCCTTCGGCCCCAGGAACCAGGAGTAGAGTCTCGTCTCATCCATATTCATAAGAATACTTGCATTCATAAGAGTACTTTCGCCCGCCCGTGGCCGGCGATCGATGTAAGGCGGCGGCGCGCCAGCTTGATCAGCTCATCGTGACTACATGGCATCGCGCGATATTTCGGCAACACGCCTGTCAGAGAGGCCACCGCGATCCTGCTCTGTTCAACCAGCACAGGAATCTCCGAATGCTCCTTGCTCGCGCGAAGATTTCCGAGCAGCGGCTCCAGCAGCGCCGGGCCGACATCGACCACCGCCAGGTCGTGTTTGTCGCCGCTGACATCCCCCCACTCCTCGGGAAACACCGCGCTGGCGACCTCGACCTCCTGCGAATTGCGGCGACGGACGCTATCGCTTCGAGGTCAGTTCCATCACGCGCCTCCGGAGCGGATTGCACGGATTCACCGTTCGCGCGCTGCCGCGCCATCCCGATTTGATCGCGCTGTTTCTGCCGGGTTTGATTGTCTGGGCCAAGGGGATTCCGTAATATTCTAAATGTGTGAGCCGCCCCCTATGGGCGCAGCTTTAGACGAACAAGTTGCTCCGGAGATTGTACCAGCGCCGCGGCGAAACGAGGCGACGCTTGCTATTGAATGATGCGCCTGTGCGCAGCTCATTCGCGAAGTCGCTCGAAACCTGAGAGCGCCGTGGGCGGCTGTCGCAGAAGGAGAAAGCCTGGAACTCACCTTCACACGCGGGTAGCGAGGCGACAGGAGCCTTACCCGAACGCATCGATCCTAAATTACTTCAGATCAGAGCGCCCTACTGATAGTTCAATGGAGATATTTTTACTCACTTGCCCAACGGTTCCCTTCCTTTACGAAGATGATCAAATCTTGCTCGAAGAACTACGGTCGCTGGGATTGAAAGCAAAGCCCATGGTTTGGGATGATCCTCTCGTTGATTGGTCAAATGCAAGCGCCAGCATTTTTCGCTCTGTTTGGGACTACCATTTGCGTTATACGGAATTCCTTAACTGGTTACGATGGGCAGCCGAAAAGACGCGGTTCTATAATTCGCCCGAAATGGTGATCTGGAACTCGCATAAAAGTTATCTTCGCCAACTGGAGGAGAAAGGGGTTTCGATTATTGAAACTGCATGGATTTCGGGAAGCGGAGAGACCGATCTGACTGAGTTGCTGGAAAGTCGTTCCTGGGAAGAAGCGATCATCAAACCGGCCGTATCAGCTTCCGCTTTCAAAACCCAACGGGTCTTCTTACGAGACAAGTCATCTTTGATCTCCGGCCAGGAACTCGTGGAAGAACTGAGTCGGCAAGGAGAGGTAATGGTACAGCCTTACCTTTGGGAGCTTGAAACGAATGGAGAAAAATCGCTGATGTTTATCGCCGGCAAGTACACGCACACCGTGATTCGAAAGGCCGCCCTCACCAGCGGGCGCGAAGAATCAGCGCAGGGAGAAGCGGCTACTGCCACCGCGAGTGAATTGCGCTTCTCTCAGCAAGTGATCGACTCGTTGGAAATGGTCCCGCTCTACGCCCGTGTTGATTTGATCGCCGACGGGGCGCAAAGAATTAGACTGATCGAGCTCGAATTGATAGAGCCAGTGCTTTTCTTTCGCCACTCGCGTCACGCGGCCCAACGTATGGCGGAAGAAATATTCAGGGTGACCGCCTACGCCTGACGCAACGTGGCAAAACGGTCGGGGCGCCGTCACTGGCCGCAAATCCCGCACACCCAATTGAAACCCGATCTGGATCATCTACCCTATGTTATCTAAGGGGTTGGAACAAAGATAACGACGACGAAACGCTTATCCGGGTCGTAGTCGGCGACCTCCCCCTGCGTCAATGCGACGCGCCGCGACCGCATCGTGTGAACCAGGTCGAAGAAGACGTCCTCCAACTTGAGGCGACCGAAGGCCAGCCGGACCAGCGACGGGAAGAAGGTGAATTCACGATGGCGCGACACGAGCGTGATCCGGTGTTCCGGCCCCAATCGCCGCGCCAAACTTTCCGCTGCGACCACGCCGGCAAAGCCGCCGCCCAACACGAGAATATTTGCCATGCTCAACTCCTAAAAACTTCAGTCATCAGAAAATCAACTCCGGTCATCACTCTCTACTATGCAACTCCCCCGCCACTACGCTCGTTCACGCCAAAACCCTATCGAGCAAGGTATATTGTTTGCACAGATTAAGAGGCATTGATTGAAGGGCGAAAAAATCCGTGGTCGCGTGGGGGAATTTCCGCTCCGCTATGGAGAATTCCGTAATCACTCGGCGAGGAACTCAGTGACCGTGATGATCGTTAATCTACAAATGAATATGAATCGTCTACCAAAAATCTCGTTCGCGTTAGCGGTTCTGTCATTATCGCTTGTGTCGCCGGCTGCGCCGATTCGCCACGATGAACAGTCCGATGAAAAGAGCGCGGCGACTGCGCGGATCGGGATTGAGAATTTCGGTAAAGTCAATGATCACTTCTATCGCGGCTCGCTGCCGAAGCAGTCTGACTACGCGGGGCTTGTGGCGTTGGGCGTGAAGACGGTCATCAGCCTGCGCCATCGCCCGGATGAGCGCGTCAGGCAATCGGCTGAGCGCGCCGGCATGCGCTACATCAACCTGCCGATGAACGTTCGCGGATACCCGCCGGCCGATCTGGCGCCGCGTTTTCTCGATCTGGTCAACAACCCGGAAAACTGGCCGGTCTATGTCCACTGCCACGGCGGTCGCCACCGGACCGGCGTTATGACGGCCATTTACCGCATGGCGATCGAGGGCTGGGACGCTCAGAGCGCTTACGCCGAGATGCGGCGGTACGGCTTTTACAAACGCTGGGGACACGGCCCGCTGAAAGCCTACGTCTTCGATTACTATCGCTTTTTGCAGGAGGCGGCGTCTCAATCTAATCGGTAGGATTGAACACCCGCTGAAAAGCGGAATTGGCAGGTGGGCTACACCGCGTTTCAAAAGGCGAAATAGCGGTAGACCAGTTTCTCATATGTTCTCGTGTCGCATAATCGCGCAACATCCTCCTGCGAGGTTCAGCAGCAATGTCCGTGCCGCGCAAAAACCCTTACCTGACAACGCGAGACCTGATTGTGTTGGGGAAAATTACGAACGGGAGGGGAAAAATCCGCTAGGCGGCGAGCGTCAGCCCCGCGCAGTAGCAGTGGGATAATGACTTCGGAATCACTGTTCCGGCTGAGACTCTTCGATCTTCTTCAAACGATAGCGAAGCTGATCGCGCGAAATGCCCAGCAGTTCAGCGGCGCGGGTCTGATTGCCTCCGCTTCGTTCCATCGCCTGGCGCACAAGCGACAGTTCGACCAGCTCCAGATCAATTCCCTCTTCGGGCAATTGAAATGACTGGGTGGCAGGCAATCGGAATGACGGAGCGGCCACTTCGGGAAATTGTGATACTCCAACAACAGGCGGCGGAGAGGTCGGACGATCATCCCTAACCAACCCGCGCGGCAGCCAGTCGGCGGTGATCAGATCGAAATCTTCCAGGATCATTACGCGTTCGATGACGTTCCTCAATTCACGGACGTTCCCAGGCCACGAATAACGGCGAAAAATCTCCTCGACTTCGGGCGTCAAACCTCGAATCCGCTTTCGCAAACGCTCGTTGAAATGCGCGATGTAGTATTTGGCCAACAACAGCACATCATCTCCGCGCTCGCGCAGCGGCGGCAGATCGATCTGAATCACCGAAAGGCGGTAATAGAGGTCGAGTCGAAACCGTCCCGTGTCGCTCTCGGCTTTCAAGTCGCGGTTAGAGGCCGCGACCACGCGCACATCTAGCGGCAAATCCTTCAACCCGCCGACGCGACGAAACGACCCTTCCTCTAGAACCCGAAGCATTTTCGCCTGCAATCCCAGCTCAAGCTCGCCGATCTCATCCAGGAAGAGCGTGCCGCCTTGCGCCTGCTCGAACAGTCCTTCTTTACGCCCCTTCGCGTCGGTGAAAGCGCCTTTTTCATGCCCGAACAATTCGCTCTCGATCAAGGTCGCCGGAATCGCCGCGCAGTTGATGGCGATGAATGGCTGATCGGCGCGCGACGATCCGTAATGAATCGCTTTGGCGACGAGGTCCTTACCCGTGCCGCTTTCGCCGAGCAGCAAGACCGACGAGACCTCGCTCGCCGCGACCTTGCGCGCGAGCCGGATCATCTCGGACATCGCCGGCGACTGGCCGATGATCTGATCGAAGCTGAATCGCCGCTCCTGCTCCCGCCACAGGAGCCGAACC
>DATCXQ010000877.1:0-7635 GCA_036565725.1 Blastocatellia bacterium | reverse complement strand
TACTGATTCGTCGCCGCGCCGCTTGGTGAACCTTTCAATGCGACGGCCAGTAAAAATCAAAGCCTAATTCACAAAACCTGCGACATGTTTTCGCGCCGCTCGCCAGTAGAGGTTGTAGGAAAGGCCGAGCGCCCCCGTTCGGCAACAACATTTGACAACCTATCTAGGAGAAAGACCATGAAAAAAATCACGTTCGCGCTTGCAGCGGCCCTCATCCTTGGCGCGCTTACACTCGCGCTTCCGAAACTCAAATCCGACGTCAAGGCCAACCCGGTCGCAAAACCGGCGGCGCCTCAAATCGGCGCCAAGGCTTGCAAAAATGTGAAGTTCAAGTTTACGAACAACCGCAGTGACGAGGCGACAATCCGTATCGAGAAGGTCAGCTATAACCTGACTGGCGCCGGGTCTCACACCGAACTCGTCCACACGTCCAGTGATTGCAGGCATGGACAGACTTGCACCACCACTGGTGACAACCTGCCCGATGCCGACGGTAGGAGCGTGACCAGCATCCAACTGGTCTACAAATATCTGCCAAAGACCGTGGGAGCCAACTGGTCAGGTTTGGTCCAGACCCCCAATCAGCCAAACGTCTCTAATACTGTCTGCAGCGATAACAGAACGTATGGGGACGGCTCGAAAGGCTTCTATATTCCGCCACAGTAGGATTACCTCGAATTCCTCGGCAGATCTGGCCCCCAGGCTTACATCGACGATGTGAGCCCCAGATGCGGCTGTTTGGAAGGTTCGGAGCCCAATGATCCAAGTTGAGGTGTGGCCATCGCCGGCTCACTGGGCATGTCAGCAGCGTCTTTCAAACAGCCGCTTTACATTTTTTCTACAGCTATGGATGGCATATTCCTGAAAACTTCATTGCAGCGAAGCTTCCGCCTCTTGGGATTCGTCCTCGTGATGATGTCGCCGGCGATCGCTTCGCCGGCGGCGGAACGCGGACCAGGAGCCTCATCGCAAGCGCCGGCGAAAGGATTGGTTGTCACGGCCAATTTCACCGATCAGGAGGTCGATGCGAGTTTCGCAATCACGCTCAACTTGAGCCGCCCCTTGCAGGCGTCGGAGGGGCGTTTGGCGGTCCTGATTGGACAGACGGATTTCACCAATCTGTTCACGCCATTAGGAAACGACCTCAGTTATCTCCCTCGAGTCGTGCCTTTGCCGGCGGGCGAATCATCGGTCAGAGTCTTCCTCGTTACGCCGTCCAATGAGTGGCGTGAACTTACGCAATTGACGCTCCGGGTAAAAACGCCGGCGCCCGCCGACGCCGCGCCTGGACAGCCAGGCGGCCAGGCGCAACCCTCCGCAGCCGCCCCCGCGCAAACAACGTCCGTGAAAAAATACAGTTTCACGCCTTCGCTTACGCTGGGCATGAAATCGCAAATTGCCGAGCGCCACTTTCCTGAATCCAATCGTCCTGAAAGGCCGACGTTCGCCGATATGACGCTTCAGGCGAGTCTGAAATCCGAAATAACAAACGGATGGTTCGGCAACCAAATGCGATTCGATCTGGTCGGATCGGAGTTCCGGAAAGAGGCTCTGCGCTTCGGCGCCCTGGGCGAAAACGCGCCTAAGGTAGACCTGTCGAGTTACCTGATGCAATTTCAATTTAGTAAGGCGAAATTTCAGGCCGGCCATGCCACTTTCGGAACCAATCGGCATTTGATTAACGGTTTCGGCAGCCGCGGCCTCACCTTATCGATTCCGCTAAGCAAGCGTTCCGACCTCTCAGTGGCCGCGCTCAACGGGAGCAGCATTGTCGGGTGGAATAACTTTTTCGGCCTCGACCGCCGCAAACACCAGATTCTTTCCGCCACGCTCGGATTCGAGTTCATCGGCCAACGTCCAGGCGGCTTGCGCCTGGAAGCCGCCGCGCTAAGCGGATCGCTGCAACCTATCGCCGGGTTCAACCAGGGCATGATCAATGACGCCGAGCAAAGCAAGGGTGGAAGCCTGCGCCTGCTCGCTACGGACAAGGCGCAGCGGCTGAAACTGGAAGGCGGGTTTACGCGCAACCTGTTCAGTAATCCGTCCGATCCGCTGCTCAACCAGAGCCAGCCGGTCGTCCCCGTGAAGGAGACGACGCGAAGCGCATATTACCTGGACACGAGTTACGCTCTGCTGCAAAACCGGAAGCTGAGCGAAAAGACGACGGCAAATCTCAGACTCAACTATCGTCTCGAAAGCGTCGATCCGCTGTTCCGCAGCGTGGCGGCCACGACACAGGCCGACCGGTTCCAACACGAGCTTGAAATAACCGGCGCCGTCGGCGAAATCACGGCGACGGTTTCCCACCAACAATTTCACGACAATCTGGCCGACATACCGTCGCTGCTGACAACATTGTCGCGGCGATATGTGGTGGTTGTCAGCGTTCCATTGGCGTCGTTGGCGCCGGTTGGGACTGACGGGACTGATGGGGCTAATGGGCGGAATCATTTGAGCCACTGGCTGCCGCGTTTGGGCTACAACATGAGTCGAATTCATCAATTCGGACGCGCGCTTCCGCTCAACTCCGGATTCAACGATCCCAGCCAGATTCCCGATCAGATCAGCGAGAATCACGACTTCAGTTCCGAATGGCAGTTCCAGAAGTGGCGCGTGACCTATCGCTTCAATCGTTCATTACAGGACAATCGCCAACAGGGGCGGGTCCTCGCCGACCTCCTCAATCAGATCCACGGCGTCATCCTGGGGCTTACTCCGCATACGGCCTTCGACCTCAATTTCGATCTGAATGTCGAAAGCGCGACGAGCTTCGAAACGTCGCGGGTTGACCGAACGTTGCGCGCGGGGCTCAACGCCAATTGGCGAATGACGCCGAGGATGACAATCAACGTGACCGCGTCGAATACGTTGGCGGGCGATCTCGACAGAAGAATTACCCGGAGCCGCAACACGGAACTCGATCTGCAATGGTCGTATCAATTCACCCGCGGCGAAGCGGGCTGGCGGAAAGTCCAGGGGCAATTCTTCATTCGATACGCCGACCGCTACGCCCGAACGCGCGATCTCATTTTCAGCCTCGACAATCTGACCCGCTTGAAGACGCTCAACGGCGGGATCAACTTCGTTTTCTTTTAGAGCGAGTTGCGATTGCGTGCACGGAACGTGACGGTAGGCGCCTCACTCGGAACGCAAAAGATTTGGGTAATGACAAGCCTCAGGGTGGCGCTTCTTCGTCGCGGAGCGACGATAGATCCTAGCCCGGCCTTTCAAAGGCCAGGACCGGCGAACGATGAATCCCCGTCGCGGAGCGACGATTGATCCTAGCCCGGCCTTTCAAAGGCCGGGAGAGCGAGACGTGATAAATTTCCAGTCGCGGAGCGACGGTTGAAGGAGGCGAAGAAAAGACGGTTGAATGTAGCGACGAACTCACAACATTATCAACCGTCGCTCCGCGACTGGATAATCATTCGCCCCTAAGCCGGCGTTAAAACGCCGGCCTAAGTTCAACCGTCGCTCCGCGACGAAGAATAAATCCGTACATTGATCTGATAATCGCTCTAAGAATCCGTCCCCGACATACTGCAACTATTTCAAGGCCGGATGAGATTTTCGGGACGGACAGGAAGCCCTGCTTGCCACGTAAGGAGAAGTTGGATATAGGCTCAGTCTGCCTTCTCTCGAAAAATTGCGCCAGAACCTCAGGCAGCCGTACTGGCTCTGTAGGCTACACCAGGTCGGCAATGACCTGGCCCTGGATTTCGGTCAACCGCTCCTCACGGCCCAGGTGGAGGTAAGACAGCAGATTCTGGTCGAGACCCAACTGATGTAGGATGGTCGTGTGAATGTCGCGGAAGTGAACCGGCTTTTCGACCGCCCGAAGGCCGATCTCGTCCGTCGCGCCGTAGACCTGCCCGCCTTTGACGCCGCCGCCGGCCATGAGCATTGTGAATCCGAGGTTGTGATGGTCACGCCCCTTGCTGCCTTCCGATTCGGGCGAGCGACCGAATTCGCCGCCAATCAGCACGAGCGTTGAGTCGAGCAGCCCGCGCCGTTTGAGGTCGGTTAGTAGCGCGGCCATCGGCTGGTCAGTCTGCGCGGCCATCCGCAGGTGGTTTTCCTCAATATCGTTGTGCGCATCCCACTGCATGTCCCCGGTTCCGCCGCCCGACACCGGGCAGACAAAGCGCACGCCTTTTTCGACCAGCCGCCGGGCGAGAAGACAGCGGCGTCCGTAATCGTCCGTCGGCTGTTTCCCGATGCCGTATAAATCAAGGGTCTCCTGCGGTTCGTTCGAGATGTCGAAGATCGATGGCGCTTCGGTCTGCATTTTGAATGCCAGGTCGTAGGCGTTTAAGCGCGCAGAAAACTCCGCGTCGTCTGGGGACATGTCAAGTTGATTAAGCTGTTTGATGAGTCCGAGCGTCTTGCGGCGCTCCACCAGCGAGATTCCTTTCGGCAAGTCCAGGTTCAGGACTGGACGTTCGCCCGGGCGAAACATGGTGGGCTGATAGACGGCCGGCAAAAACCCCTGAGTGTACATCGGCGTCCCCGCCTCCTGCGCCCCCTTCGGGTCTGGCAAAACGACGTATGCCGGCAGCGATTCGGCTTCGGAGCCGAGGCCGTAGATTACCCACGAACCCATGCTGGGGAAGCCGGGGATCACGCGGCCCGTGAACAACTGATACTGCGCGGCGGAATGGACCACCATGTCGCCGTGGCAGGAGCGAACGACGGCGATGTCATCTATGCGCTGGGCGAGGCTCGGGAAAAGGTCCGAGACCTCGATGTCGCTCTTACCGTACCGTTTGAATGTGCGCTTAGTGCCGAGCAGCTTCGCTTCGCTCGTGACGAACTGATATTTCGCCTCGCCGAAACTCGCCGGGCGCTTCTGGCCGTGCAGTTCGTTGAGCAGTGGTTTGGGATCGAACGTCTCCAGATGGCTGGGGCCACCGCTCAGGAAAAGGAAGATCACCGATTTCGCCTTGGCGCCGTGATGTGTTTTTTTTGGAGCGAGTGGGTTGACGGATTGCGCGAGCGCCTGCTCCCGGGCCAGCATCGAGCCGAACGCCAGCGCGCCAAAACCACAGAAGGCGTCGGTGAGAAATTCCCGCCGGTTGCGAGTAACACGAAAATGATCGGTCATGAAAGCCTCCTTGATTTTTATTACCAGGCGCCCAACCGCGTTCAGTAATCAGCTACGAAAAAATCAGACGATGACAAGCTCTCAATTTACATACAGGAAGGAGTTCAAATTCAGCAGCGCAAGCGCGAACTCGCGCTTCGGCTGCGTCTTCAGAAACTCAAACGCCGTCTGAATCTCTTTGGGCCGGGCGGGGCGACCCGCCACGAGCCGATAGCCAAGATCGATCTGCTTGCGCAGGTTCGGCCCGGCCTCCGCTTCAAGCCTTCTGGCAAACGCTTCGGCCTGCTCGTTGGTGAAAACGCCGTTGAGGAGTTCTAGGGCCTGCGGCGCGTGCGTGCTCGATTCGCGGCGCGGGCAGCTTACCTGCAGGTCGGGCGCGTCGAAGACTTCCATGAAAGGCAGTCGCAGGTTGCGCTTGGCGATCAGGTAGACGCTGCGGCGCTTGTGCTCCGCCGGATCCTTCGCGGGCCGCCACTGCGACGGCTTGTAGAGCAGTTTGACCAGCTCTTGCTCAATCGGAACCATCACGCTCGGCCCGCCCTGCTTGGGGTTGAGCGTGCCCGAGGCGGCAAGGATTGCGTCGCGGATCTGCTCGGCCTCCAAACGCCGGCGATTGAATCGCCAGAGCAATCTGTTTTCCGGGTCTTTCGTCAGCGCCAGCGTCTTTAAAGCCGAATCACTCGGCGCCGCGGAGGACTGCAGGTATGTGTTGCTGTTCAGGATGAGCCGGTGAATGCGCTTGACGCTGAAACCGCCCGCCGCGAATTCGTTGGCCAGGTAATCGAGCAGTTCGGGGTGCGTCGGGCGATCGCCCGCCCGACCGAAATCATTCGGCGTGGCGACGATGCCGCGGCCAAAATGGTAATGCCAGATGCGGTTGACCATCACGCGCGCGGTGAGCGGGTTGTTCGGGTCAACGATCCATTTGGCCAGTTCGGAGCGGGGCTTCGCTGTGTTTTCGGGGAGTTCGGGAGCGCCGTCGGGGAGCAGCACTCCGAGCGGGCGCATGCCGACGCGATAGCCTTTGGCCTGGTAATCACCGCGCGAGAGCAGATGGATCGGCGATTTTTTTTCCGTCATGTTGGCGACGCTGTGGAGCGCAGGAAGCGGCTCCGGCATGCCCTCCTGCAGTTTCTCCAGCTTCTTCATCAGGGCCTGCTTTTGATCGATCGTGGCGGGGTCATCCTTGCCGCGCAGCTTCTTCATCTCCTCGTTGATCTGTTTCATTTCCCGCTCAATCGGCTCGGCCTTGGCCTTCCATGCCGCCTGCTCTTCGGGCGTCGCTTTGATCACGTCATTTTCGTGCGTGGCGGCAAAGTAAGCCTGGATGCGGTAATAGTCGCTTTGCCGGATCGGGTCGAACTTATGATCGTGGCAGCGCGCGCAGGCCAGCGTCACGCCGAGCAGCGCCGCGCCGACCGCGTTGGTCATCTCGGTCAGCACTTCGTTTCGGCTGCTGGCCACTTCCTGATTTCCCGCGTTCTTGCGCAGCGGGCCGAGGCGATTGAAGCCGGCGGCGGCGAGCGCATCGTGGTCTCCGGGGGCGATCTCGTCCCCGGCCAGTTGCTCAGTCACGAAGCGGTCGTAGGGCTTGTCCTGGTTGAAGGAGCGGATGACGTAGTCGCGGTAGCGCCAGGCGTCGCGGCGGTGCGTGTCGTACTCAAAGCCGTCGGTTTCGGCGAAGCGCGCCACATCGAGCCAGTGCTGCGCCCATCGCTCGCCGTAATGCGGGCTGGCCAAGAGCCTTTCGACGAGATCCCGCCAGGCGTCCGGCGATTTGTCGGCGACGAACGCCGCCACCTCGCGCGGCGAGGGCGGCAGCCCTGTCAGGTCAAAGTAGGCTCGCCTGATCAGTGTCGCCCGGTCTGCCGGCGGCGAAGGCTTCAGCCCCGCCTTCTGCAGGCGTTGGAGAATGAACGCGTCAATCGGGTTTTTCACCCAGGCGTTGTCCGCCACAAGTGTAAAGGTCGGAACCGAAGGCGTCGCCCGATTCACGAAAGCCCAATGGCTGCGCTCGCGCGGCGTGTAGGTTCCCAGCGGCGCAACCTCGGAGGCGAGCGCGAACGCGCCCAGCGTCGCCCCTAAAGCAAATAGCTTGATATACATCATTGGAATGAACCTGCCGCATAGTGGCGGTGAATGAACCTCCGGTCACGGAAGCGTAGTGGAGTGACCGAGAGTCGGATTATTTCTCACCGACCGGAAACGTTCCCTTCTGACCCCTGATGGAATAGCCAAGCCGCTCCATCATTCCCGGAAATTGAAGAGGAAGAACAAATGGTACGATCTTTCTCTATGGCCTTTGCCCCACAGTTGGACAGGGCTCCAGCCGCGCCAGCATTTAAGATTGAGTTATGACAAATATATAGACACGCCTTATGGTGGCGAATGGTAAAACCATTAAGCCCGCTTGGCAAGCGGACTTTGCGGAGTGGCGCTAGAGCCTGTTACAGAAAAGCCAAAGAAAGCCCCTTGCGGAGCGCCCGCGTCCTCGCGGGCAGGCTCATGGACACACACTTGCCCGCGAGGAC
>DATCXQ010000874.1:0-8773 GCA_036565725.1 Blastocatellia bacterium | reverse complement strand
GTCCTCGCGGGCAGGCTTCACCCCAAGACCTGCCCGCGAGGACGCGGGCGCGCCGCCTGGTTTTCATTGTTTCATTGCGCCGCAATGCGACGTGAACGCGCGCGATTATCCGAGAGATGTCTCATGTTGGTTAGCCGCGAGGCTACGATGATTCGATGGGCTTCCCCGCACGCCGGGTGTGGGAATCCACACGGTCATTTCAGCTTTTCGCAAACCAGGTCGGCGAGCGCGTTGATGAAGGTCGGATCGCAATTCAGCGCGGGAACGCGGCGGTAGGTTTTTATGCCGATCTCGTCGGCGAGATTTTTATAGAGAATGTCGAGTTCATAGAGCGTTTCGATGTGGTCGGAGACGAAACTTATGGGAATCGCCAGAACCTGCTCGACGCCCCGCGAGGCCAGTTCGCGCAGCTTCGCGTCGGTCGAAGGCTCCAGCCATTTGACCGGCCCTACCTTGCTCTGGAAGCTGAGATGAACGGGGCTGAGACCGCCAAGCTTCTCAGAAACCAATCGAACTGTCTCTTCAGTGTGTTGGAGATAAGGGTCGCCGTTTTCGATATAACTTTGCGGGACGCTGTGCGCGCTGAAGAGCAGGTGGATACGACGCGGGTTGGGATCAGGGAATTTTTCGACCTCTCCGGCGATCTGTCGGGTGAGCGCTTCGATGTAAGTCTCGTGCGTGTGCCATTGTGCAATGTAGTGGCGGCGCATGCGCCGGAGGCCGTTGCGTCTTTCCATCAGCGCATCGAAATCTTTGAAGCTCGATCCGGTCGTCGAAACGGAGAATTGCGGATAGAGCGGCAGCAGAATCAGTTCATCAACGCCGTCTTGGACGATCTGATCAACCGCCTCCTCTGCGCCCGGACGCCAGTAACGCATCCCGACGTAGACGCTCGCTTCGACGCCGCGCCGGGCGAGTTCTCCGCGCAAGGCGGCGGCCTGCTCTTCGGTGATGCGCCGCAGCGGCGATCCGCCGCCGATCTGCGCGTAATAGCCGGAGGACTTTTTATGGCGAGCAGTCGAGATCAGCCACGCCAGCGGCTTCTGCATCGCGCGAATCGGCAACCTCACAATCTCCGGGTCGGAGAAGAGGTTGAAGAGAAACGGGCGCACGTCGGCCAGCGTCTCAGGCCCGCCCAGGTTGAAGAGTAATACGCCAAGTTTCATAGGAGAATAGGGAGTGGGGAATAGGGAGTGCGGAGTGGGGAATAGCGTCTTTCCCCACTCCGCACTCCCTATTCCCCACTCCAGCCCTTCAGATCGTTCCCGCGACCACAGTGGTCGCCACTTCTGGGTGAATGTATTTGCGGATGGCTTCGTCGACGTCCGATTTTGTTATCGTCGAGACGAGCGAAGGGTATTCGTCGAGGTATTTCACCCCGAGGCCGAACAGTTCCGACGCCGCGAGCTGGCTGGCCAGGCCTCCGTTTGTGGCGAGGCCGATTTTGAACGAGCCGATGATCGAAGACTGTTCGTCCTTCAACTCGTCTTCCCTGATGCCGTTGGTGATGTAATCGTTGACGATCTCGACGGTCGCGTCGACCGCCAGCGAGATGTTCTCCGGCGCGACAGTGACTGTGATGACGAACGGCCCGTCCCCGATCCCCGATTCGGCGAAGCTGGAATTGATGCCGTAGGTCAAGCCCATCTCGTCGCGCACTTTCAGACCGAGGCGCGATGAGAGGGTCGATTGACCGAGAGCGTTATTGGCGATCCTGGCAGCTATGAAATCGGGGCTTGAACGCCGCAGCCGCGACGCGTGGCCGATCACGACGTCGGCGTTCGGCTTGTCTTTCATCACCACCGTCTCGCGTATCGCCGCCGGTTGGAGCGGGGTTTCGGTAATGTCTATCACAGCTTCGGGCGCGCCTTGCCATTTGCCCAGTTTCTCTTCGAACATCGCATAAGCGTCGTCGGCTTTGACGTCGCCGACGACGGCCAGAATCATCGATGACGGCCCGTAAAACCTCTGGTGGAATTCCCGGATGTCATCGATGGTGATAGATTCGATCTGGCCGATCGCCTTCTCGGGGGGCGTTTGGTGAAACGGATTGCCTTCGGGGAAGACCAGTTGGGTCATCCGGTCGTAGGCGCGGACGCGGGTGTCATCCTGCTCTTCCTGGATACTGGCGATGATGCGTTGCCGCATCTTTTCAAGCTCTTCAGCCGGGAACGCCGGCTCGCGCAACTCTTCGGCCAGCGTCGAAACGATCATCGGCAGGTCGCGGCTGAGCGACAGGCCGCTGACCGAGACGGTGAAGGTGTTCGATGAGAGGCCGACGCGAGCGCCTGCCGATTCCAACTCCTCGGCGATTTCGAGCTTGCTGCGGCGGCGCGTGCCTTTGCCGAGCATGCTCGCGGTGATGCCGGCGAGAGAGTCTTTTCCCGCCGGGCTGAAATATTCGCCGGCGCGCATCGAACCGGCGAGCGAGATCGTCGGGTTGGCGGGATTTTCCAAGACCAGCAACGTGACGCCGTTCGAAAGTTGAAAGCGTCTGGTGCGCGCGACAAAAGAATTATTCTTCATAGGCTTCATCATTACTATCAATGCCTTCTTCCTGCTTGGGTATAAACCAGCCGACGGTGCGGTTGTCTTCGGTGAAATATGTCGTCACGACTCGCTTGATGTCCGCTGGCGTGACCTGCTCGACCATCTTCGACAGGTCGACAAACATTTTCCAGTTGGCCACCGCCTCGGCCTCGGCGATCACTCTGGCCACGCCTAGAGGACTGTCGCGCAGGTAGACCATCTGTGTGGTGATCATATTCTTGGCCTTTTGCAATTCCTTCTCGGGCACGACTTCTGTCTTCATATTCTCGATCACTTCCAGCCCGACGCGCTCGGCCTCCGCGTGTGTCACGCCGGGGCGGAGCGTGATGTGAAGCATGAACAGTCCGGGATCGACGAATTGAAGAGCCTGGGCGCCCACGTCCACGGCTATCTGCGTCTCGACCAGGGCCTGGTAGAGGCGCGAGGTGATGCCGGCCGACAACAGGGTATCGAGCACAGTCAACGCGCCGGTGTCGGTGTGTGTGGCCTCGGGAATATGCCAGCCGACGTTGATCAATCCGAGCTGGCCCGTGCGGCGGAGCGTGAAGCGAATCTCGCCCTCCTGAGGCGGCTCGACCGTGTACATCTGCGGAATCGGGGCGGGCGACGGCGGAATCGGGTTGAAATGTCTGCTCATCAGATCGAGCGCCGCGGATTCGTCGAAATCGCCTACGATGATGGCGGTGGCGTTGTTCGGGTGATAGAAAGTGTCGTAAAACTCCTTCAACCGCGAGGTCGCCATTCCTTCAACGTCCGAACGCCAGCCGATGGTCGGATGATGATACGGGTGCTCGCGGAAGGCGGCGGCCCAGAGCCGTTCGTGCAGGGCGTTCGACGGCTCGTTCTCGCCGCGTTCGAGTTCGTTGCGGACGACGGTCATCTCTGACTGGCGGTCTTCGTCCGCGATGAAAGAATTGCGCATGCGGTCGGCTTCGATGTGAACGGCCAGTTCGAGTTGATCCGAAGGGAGCATCTCGTAATATCGCGTGCGGTCGAACCACGTGTCGGCGTTGAAGACCCCGCCTTGTCGCTGAAGGACGGAGGCGATCTGCGTCCCGTTCTGCTTGTTGTAAGTCGGCGTGCCTTTGAAAAGCATGTGTTCAAGCAGGTGCGTCGCGCCGGTGTGGCCGACGGCCTCGTTGCGCGAACCCACGCGGTAAAGGACCATAAACGCCACCACAGGCGCGGCGCGGCGCGGCGCGAGCAGCAGTTTCAAGTCGTTCGAGTCGAGTTTGTATTCTGTGATTCCGTCGTATTCGGTGATTTTAGAAAATGCCATGATTCAAATCTGTTCGTTGAGCTAACATGTAGTTATACTCTTTGCCATGTCCTTTGATTTGTTCAGTTGCGTTTTGATTTCAAGCCAAAAACATACCGATGTTTTTCAGTTTCGGAGAGTTCTGTATCAAGCCAATCGTATAAAGCCTGTTTTTGTTCGGTTGATAAACTATCAACATTGAACTCGTCGAACCGCCCGTGTTCAAGAAACGCCAGCCAGGTCAATTCATCTTTCAGCGCCTTCACTGGAATACCGGCTTTCTCAATGGCCGCGCGATTTCTCAAGCGCCATTTAGCCATCTGAGCGCGGGCTCGCTGTTCCTTCGATACGACATACGGTTTGTTTGCCGGAAAAATTCAGGCGACCTCTTTGATCCCCGCCTTAGCCGCTTCGATAAAAGCCCGCGCGTTTTCTACCGGGACCATTGGGAGGATTCCATGTCCCAAATTAACGATGTGTCCCAGGCCGCCGCCTTTCTTCAAAATCTCCTTGACCGATTCGGCGATCGTCTCCGGCGTGCCCAGCAACTCGCACGGGTCGAGATTGCCTTGCAGCGCGACCCGGTCGCCGACTCTGCGTCTGGCTTCGGCCAGATCGATGCGCCAGTCTATGCTCAGAACGTCCGCGCCCGACTCGACCATCTTTTCAAGAATGTGGCTGCAGCCGTTGACGTATAGGATCGCGGGCACGTTCGACCCCGCAGGGCCGCGCCCTGAATGGTCTCGGTGAATGCGTTCGAAGACCTTTCGTTCATAGGGCAGCGCGAACTCTTCGTAATCGGCGGCGGAAAGCTCGCCGGCCCAGGTGTCGAAGAGTTGCACGACCTGCGCCCCGGCCTCGATCTGCGCGTTGACGTAGAGAATGATCGTCTCGGCAAGTTTATCTAACAGCCTGTGAGTGGTCATCGGCTCGCGATACATCATCCGTTTGATCTCGGCGTAATTGCGCGTCCCGCCGCCTTCGACCATGTACGAGGCCAGCGTAAACGGCGCTCCGGCGAATCCGATTAGAGGCGCCGACGTATCCAGACGCTTCCGTAGCAGCCGGATCGTCTCCATCACGAACGGCATGGTCTCGACCGGGTCGGGGATGGTCAACTTCTCGACCTGGGCTTCGGCGCGGATGGGGTCTTCGAGTACAGGCCCTTTGCTCTCGACGATGTCGAGCTTCATCCCCATCGCCTCGACCGGGACCAGGATGTCGGAAAACATGATCACCGCGTCGACGCCGAGAATTTCATAAGGCTGCAGCGATACCTCGGCGGCAAGCTCCGGAGTCTTGCACATCGTCATGAAGTCGTATTTTGCGCGCAGGGCGCGGTATTCGGGCATATAGCGGCCTGCCTGGCGCATCATCCAAACTGGCGCGCGATCCACCTCCTGGCGGCGGCACGCGCGAATTAATCGGTCATTGTTGATCATAGACGCTCACAGTTGATTAAAGGTGAACCCGCATCTTAGCACATCTATTGATGATCGGGCATTTGACTAGGGACGGGGCAGGGCTTTTGCGAAATTGTCAAGGAATCACTAAAACCCAAATACTATAGCCTATAAATTCTTACTTCGATTACTCAATCAAGTGATGACTCGAAGGAAAAGTTTGCAGACATTGAGTGGCCGGTCTCAGGTTTTAGAGCGGTTTGCGAATCTGTGTAGGGGCGGACCTGTGTGTGGGGCCCCGGTGGTTGCCTGTACACCAAATCCGGGGCGGACACACAGGTCCGCCCCTACCGTACACGCAATTGCAAACCGCTCTAGTTTATTAGCAAAGGCCACAACCGGCCTTGCGACAGCCCTGGGGAGATGGGGAAGCGATGAGCTAAAACCTACATAGGTTTTAGCTTTCGGAGGATTGTTTCTGACGAAAGCGACGTGATATTGCGCTGACGATCTGTCCGCCGTGAAACCGGCCATTCTCGATGAAGATCTTTCCCGTTTCTCTGCCCGCGGTCACGACTCCCGCCAGATAAATCCCCGGCGCATTCGATTCCATCGTCTCGTGGTCGAAAGACGGCTTCATCGTCTCGGGATCTATTTCGATGCCCATCGAGCGCAGGAAATCGTTGTCGGTGTGATAGCCGGTGAGCGCGAAGACGAAGTCGTTTGGCAGTTCCAGGTCTTCGCCCGTGACCAAATTGCGGATGCGGATTGTGGAAGGTTTGATCTCAGTGACGACGGTCTGGAAATACGCTTTGACCTCGCCGTTGGTGATGCGGTTTTCGATGTCGGGCAATATCCAGTATTTGATCGAGCGGCGAAGTTGATGGCCGCGATGGATCATCGTCACGCGCACGCCGTGGCGGTGTAGATCGAGCGCGGCGATGGCCGCCGAGTTGGCGCCGCCGATGACGGCCACGTCGCGGTCGTAAAACGGATGCGCGTCTTTGTAATAGTGTGAGACCTTCGGCAAGTCCTCGCCGTGAATGTCCAGCGCGTTGGCGTAATCGTAATAGCCGATGGCGACGATGATCTTGCGCGAACTATACGACCGCTTCTCGCCCGTCAGCGCCGACTCGGTCTCGACCATAAAGTCCCCGTCCGAGCCGGATACCTGCGTGACCTTTTCATATTGATTGACACGCAATCGATAAGTGTCCACGACGCGGCGATAATATTTTAGGGCCTCGATGCGGACCGGCTTTTCGCGCTCACAGACGAACGGCAGGTCGCCGATTTCGAGCAACTCCGGCGTGGTGAAGAAAACCAGTTGCGTCGGATAGTTGTAAAGCGAATTGACGACGCAGCCTTTTTCGAGCGTCAGGTAGTTGAATCCCGCCCGCTGGGCTTCAATCGCGCAGGCCAGGCCGGTAGGCCCTCCGCCGATGATAATGATGTCGAGCGGTTCAATCTCTCTCGTCACTTGGTTCGATGATCCTCATAAAAAAACGCCGGGCCGCATACCAGCAGAATCTTCATCGGCCCATTACCCGTGTTGGTCAGCGTGTGACGTGAAAAACGCGGGATATAGATCGCGTCGCCGGCCTCGACTTCGCGCTCCTCGTCGTCAATCCTCATCATGCCCTCGCCTTCAATGACGTAGTAAATCTCTTCAATTACCTCGTGATGATGTGGTATGACGCTCGCGCCCGGCGGCAGAATCTCCTCGGCCAGGCTGCATTGATTGATCGGCGAGGTCGTGCGATCAATCAGCGGGCGAATCTCAGAACCGTGTGGGGTGTGGATGATTTTCGCGCTGTGACGATTGACGATAAGCATAAGCGGTGGCGTTAAACCGAGGCAAGAACCTTCTCCAGAAATTCGCGGTTGGCGCGCGCATTCGCCATGGTCTCGTCCGGCGTCGCGCCCACTTTGCAGCACTCGACCATCACCGGCCCGTTGAATCCGCCGGCTTTCAGCTTCTTGAAGACGCCCGCGAAATCTACTTTGCCCGCGCCGAACTGGATCATCACATCGCCTTTCATTTCGCCGCAATCTTTCGCGCAGAAGCCGGTGATGTGTGGCGCGATCGGCTCGATCTCGGCGACAGGGTCTTTGCCGGTGTAATGGATGATGTTGCCCGCGTCGTACCAGATCGAGAAGTTGCGATGGTTGACCTCTTTGATCACGCGCAGAATCTCTTCGGCGGAGCCGCTGATCCCGCCGTGCGGCTTCATCACCAGCTTGACGCCTTTTTCCTGCGCGTAAGCCGAAGCGTCGCTCATCACCTTGTAATAATGCGCGAACTCTTCCGGATTGTCCGCGCCGAACGACATCATATACTTCAGCGAGAGGAATTTCGCGTTGTCTATCTGCTTGCGGACTTCGCGGATCGAATCTTCGAGCGGGATGTTGTGGCGCGAACGCAGCGCGCCCATATTCGCCACGAGACCGCTTGCTGCGATCCGCTTCTTCAGGTTTTCCAGGTACTCCGGCGTGGCGTCGGCGCCGATGAACGGCTCCTCTCTCGTGCGGCTGAGCAGGCCCGTGGATTTGTAGCCCGCGGCTTTGATCTGTTTCAGCGTTTCGTCGAAAGACCATTTCGTCCAGGGACGGTTGAAACAGCCGATGGGCCAATTGACTTTGGCTTCGGCGGTGAAATCCAGGGCCGCGGTCGCGGCGGCGACGATGGTGGTTTGTCGAATAAATTCTCGGCGTTTCATGGGCGTATTATTCCTCTGGTGGAGTATTTTTGTGATAACCAAGCGGTGAAGTGTTGGTAGTTTGGAATCATTTGGTCTCTGCCTTCCAACTCTTTGGCCAGGGCAGGTATGAGTGTTAATGCCTCTCCGCTTTTTCCATTGACGGCCAGCGCGAGCGGCAGTAACCGCGCACGATTGGAAGCGCCGCATTCCGCCCAATCTTGGACATTGCCAGAAAAGAGCATTTTGATCACCTGAGTAATGTCCGATAGCTTCTCCAAGGATGGAAACCCGTATTTCAGAATATCTTCGTAAACGGCCCTGGTCAGTTCAAGCACGGCGTCATCGGCGGCTATAAAGTACGTTTTGCGCGTTATGTTATTTATACTCTGTCCGAAGGTTGCGCGCTCGCCGAGATAGGAGGCCTCTACGATTCCCGCTTCAACAAGCTCTTGCTCGATGGATTCATAACGGACAGAAACATTTGGATTGACGCTTATACCCTGGGCGCGGGGATATAGAACTATCCCCATGTTTATTGATTGAGTAATTTCCTCATTCAGCGTCTTATGCCAGTCAAAGCTACTTTTTTTTCTTATGAATCCGTGATCAGAGAGTAGCAGATCCATCTCGGAGAGGATTTCCCGTCTTTTCTCGGATTTTTTGCTCATGCATTATTTAATCGTGGATGTCCCGCCGCAATCCTGCTTCAGCGGCAAGCTTCATCCGTAGTTGAGGCTTGCCGCTGTAAGCTCAAATCTATTTCTTGCTGGGGAGTGTTCCCGGCATACCCGGAATCTCAGTCTTTTTATAGTCCGCCGGCACAGTGAAGATCGAATCGTCCATCGATTTTCGTTCGACGG
>DATCXQ010000871.1:0-4425 GCA_036565725.1 Blastocatellia bacterium | reverse complement strand
GTCCTCGCGGGCAGGTCTTGCGGTGAAGCCTGCCCGCGAGGACGCGGGCGCGCCATTTTCTCAGGAGAACTCAGGTTATGCTCCGCATCAAAAACAGTTTGGTCATCTATCTTCTCGGCGCGGCCCTTCTCGCCCCGAGTTTCTTCGCCCATGCGCAAACGCCTTACCAGAAGCCGCCGAAAGCAGTGCTGGATGTGCTGGACGCGCCGGAGAGCTCGCTGGTCTCGGTCAGTCCTTTGCGGGACAGGATGCTGCTGGCGACGCCGGTTCGCTACCCTTCAATCGCCGAACTGGCCGAGCCGATGCTGCGCCTGGCCGGGTCGCGCATCAACCCCAAGACCAACGGGCCGCACAATCCCAGGCGCATCGTCAAACTGACGCTCAAAAACATCGCCGATGGCAAAGAGACGGCGCTCGCGCTTCCGCTCAACGCGAACCTGGGAATGCCCGAATGGTCGAATGACGGCCAACAGTTCTCAGTGACAAACACGACGGCCAATGGCGTCGAGCTGTGGATCGGCGACGCGGCGACGGGCAAGCTCCGCCGCATTCCGGGCGTAAGGCTCAACGCCGCGTTCAGCGGTGGCGGTGGCGGCGGTGGCCGAGGCGGCGGAGGCGGCGGTAACGACACTGTGCAATGGCTGCCCGACGGCAAGACACTGCTCTGCCGCACGATTGTCGCGGGCCGCGGCGCGCCTCCCGCAGCCCCGGCCGTACCCGCGGGGCCGACCGTGCAGGAGAATTACGGCAAGGCCACGCCCGCTCCGACGTTTCAGGATCTGCTGCGCAATCCGCACGACGAGAAGCTCTACGAATACTACGCCACTACGCAACTCGCGCTGATCAACTCCGCGACTGGCCGCGTCACTCCGCTCGGCAAGCCCGCTATCTTCAGTTCGGTCGAACCCGCGCCTGACGGCAATCATTTCCTTGTAGCCACGATCCATCGCCCTTATTCGTACCTGCTCTCCGCAGGGTCGTTCCCGCGACTGGTCGAGGTTTGGGATCGCGGCGGCAAGAGCGTCTACAAACTGGCTGATCTGCCGCTGGCCGATCAGGTTCCGATTGCAGGCGTGCCGACGGGGCCGCGCAATTACAATTGGCGCCCGACTGAGTCTGCGACGCTCGTCTGGGTGGAGGCGCTCGACGGCGGTGACTCCAGGAAGAAGGTTTCGCCCCGCGATGTCGTGAAGATGCTTAAGGCGCCGTTCACCGGGCCATCGGTCGAACTGACGAAGACCGAGCATCGTTTAGCCGGTATGACCTGGGGCGAAAAAGACGGGCTGGTTTTCGTGGGCGATTCCGACCGCATTAGCCGCCGGTCGCGCATGTTTATGCTCAATGCCGACAATCCTTCGCAGCAGCCCAGACTCATCCGGGATCGCGCACAGCAAGATCGCTATGGCGACCCCGGCGATCCCCTGATGAAACGAATGCCGAACGGCCAGGCCGTTATTCATCAAAACGGCGATTCCATCTTCCTGTCTGGGGAGGGCGCCTCGGATGAAGGCGACCGCCCGTTCCTCGATCGCTTTGACCTCAAGACGTTGAAGTCAGAACGCATCTTCCGATGCGACAACAATAGCTATGAATCGGTCGTCGCCCTGCTCGCCGCCGACGGTTCGCGTTTCATCACGCGCTATGAAACTCAGACCACGCCGCCCAATTACTTCATCCGAACGGCGGGGAGCGACAGCAAGCAGGCGCTGACAAACTTCCCGGACCCGACGCCGCAACTGCGCGGAATCAAGAAGCAGCTCGTGCGCTACAAACGCAAGGATGGAACCGACCTTTCTTTCACGCTCTATCTGCCGCCCGATTACAAAGGGGGCGCGCCGCTGCCGACCATCGTCTGGGCCTATCCTAGAGAATTCAACGACGCAGACACGGCGGGCCAGGTCTCAGGCTCGGCCAATCGCTTCACCACGTTCGGCGGCATGTCGCATCTCTTCTTCACGCTGCTGGGTTACGCGGTTCTGGACGAGGCGACAATGCCAGTGATCGCCCCGGTCGAGAAGATGAACGACACTTACATCGAGCAGATCGTCGCTTCGGCCGAAGCCGCGATCGACAAGGCCGTCGAGATGGGCGTCACTGATCGCAATCGCGTCGGCGTCGGAGGCCACAGCTACGGCGCGTTTATGACCGCCAATCTGTTGGCGCATTCCGACCTCTTTAAAGCGGGGATCGCCCGCAGCGGCGCGTACAACCGCACGCTCACTCCGTTCGGATTTCAGAGCGAGCGCCGCACTTTCTGGGAAGCGCCAGATGTGTATTACAAAGTCTCGCCGTTTATGTCTGCGAACAAGCTCAAGGAGCCGATCCTGCTGATTCACGGCGAGGCTGACAACAACTCCGGCACGCACCCGATCCAGAGCGACCGCTTGTATCAGGCGCTCAAAGGCAACGGCGGCAATGTTCGCTATGTGACGCTGCCGCTCGAATCGCACGGTTACTCCGCCCGCGAATCAATCGAACACACGCTGTGGGAGATGATCACGTGGATGGATAAGTACGTGAAGGGAATGCAGCCAACCGCCCTGCGTTAATTCTGAGGATTGATTGAGGATTGAGGATTGAGGATCGAGGATAGCAAATAGCCGATCTTCGATTCTCGATCCTCGATCTTTGATCTTTGATCTTCTATCCTCGATCTTCGATTCTCGATCCTCATTCCTTCTTGGGTTTCCTTGAGAGGCTTACTTTTGAACACCTGGACACAAAATTACGACCCATTGGGTTCCTGGCCGCTTTCGACCTTGGTTGCGGCTTTGCCCGTATTGACGCTCTTTTTCGTTCTGGTCGCGCTCAAGAAGCGGGTCTGGTTTTCGGCGATGTGCGGAATGTTGGCGGCGGTGATTCTGGCGCTCGTAGTCTTCGGGATGCCGGCGCAAATGGTCGGCGCCGCGGCCGCTCACGGCGTGGTCTTCGGTTTATTGAGGATCGCGTGGATCATCATCGCTTCGATGTTTCTCTACAACGTCGCGGTAGAGACGGGGCAATTTCAGGTGATGAAGGATTCGATCGCCTCGCTCTCTTCCGACAAGCGATTGCAGTTGGTTCTGATCGCGTTCTGCTTCGGCGCCTTTCTGGAAGGCGCGGGCGGCGGAGGCGCTCCCGTGGCCATCGCGGGCGCATTTCTGATCGGGCTGGGTTTCCCGCCGTTTCAGGCGGCGACGCTGTGCCTGATCGCCAACACGGCGCCGGTGGCCTGGGGCGGCGTGGGCAATCCGCTGCGCGTGCTGGCGGGCGTGACCGGATTGGACGAAATGACGCTGAGCGTGATGACCGGGCGAATCCTGCCGCCGCTCTCGTTGATCCTGCCTTTGTGGCTGGTGCGGAGCATGGTCAATTGGAAAGAGACGCTCGAGGTGTGGCCCGCGCTGGCGGTGAGCGGGCTGTCATTCGCGGCGATGCAGTTTTACTGGTCGAATTTCATGGACAACGCCCTTGTTGACATCGTCTCGGCGCTCTTCTCGCTGCTGGTGATGGTGGCGTTCTTGAAATTCTGGCGGCCAGCGAACGTTTTGAAGATCGGGGAGCAATCGGCGACCGTCCCGCAGCATTCGACCGTTGTGGTTTTGAAAGGCTGGTCGCCGTTCCTGCTGGCTTCGGTCTTCATCTTCATCGCCGGCTATCCGGCGATCAACAAGTATCTGACCTTCGCATCGCTCAGGCAGCCGATGCCGATGTTGCACAACGCGGTGTTGCGCGTGCCGCCCGTCGCCCCCAACTTGCCGGAAGGCGCGATCGTCGATCTGAACCTTCTTTCGCTGCCGGGGACGGCGATTTTCGTCGGCGCAATCCTGGTCTCGTTGTGGCTCGGACTGTCGCCAGGCAAGACGCTCAGGATTCTCGCGCGGACGTTCAGGGAACTGATCCCGTCGCTCGCGGCCATCAGCTTCATGGTCGGGCTGGCTTATGTCACTCGCTATTCGGGGATGGACACAGTGATGGGATTGAGTCTGACGCGGACGGGAATCCTTTATCCGTTCTTCGGCACGATGCTCGGCTGGCTCGGCGTGGCGTTGACCGGCACTGACGCCGGGTCGAACGCCCTCTTCGGCAACCTGCAGAAAGTCACGGCCGAGCAGTTGGGATTGAGCGCGGTCCTGATGGGGGCAGCCAATTCGGCGGGCGGCGTGATGGGCAAGATGATCGACGCCCAATCCATCGTCGTCTCTTCCGCCGCGACCCATCAGACGGGCAACGAGGCGGCCATATTCAAGGCCGTCTTCAAACACAGCGTGGTGTTGGCCTCGCTGGTCGGGGTCATTGTCATGCTCTACGCGTTCGTGTTCAAAGGACTCGTGCCTCCGTAGTCACGGAACCGTAGGGGCAGACCTGCGTGTCTGCCCCGTCCCGATGAGGCGCGACTTCCTAAGCCGGGGCAGACCTGCGTGTCTGCCCCGTCCCGATGAGGCG
>DATCXQ010000845.1:0-2230 GCA_036565725.1 Blastocatellia bacterium | reverse complement strand
GGTGGCAGTGGCCGCCATGTTCGACGGTAGCCGCTTCCCTGATCGGAGCTGGCGCCGAACAATTCGAGAAAGCGCAAATGACGTTGCATATCTGCGAATACATTAGTCCCAGGCTGAGAACCAGGGCCAATGGGGAGTATGTGTGCTTCGCAATGCGCATGACGCGGCAATTATATATGGATATGGGTTCGGGCGAAACCTCGGCTGGAGTCCGTTCTGATGCGGGACGTCTTTTTGGATTTGAGCGCGGCGAGCAAGTCTTCGTGAGACGCGACGACGCCTTTCAATTCTTCGGCCCCGGCGCTTCAGTTAATTGAGGCCCCTGCAATTGCGCCTTGTCATTACCCAAACTTTAGCGCGAATTTCGTGTGTCGAATCCTAGCCCGCGAATGCGGGCGATAGAATAAAGCCTGGGGTGAAGCGCGACAGCGCGCAACCCCAGGGGTATTGCGCAACCAATCCCATCAAGCCCGCGAATGCGGGCGGCGGTTTTTTGTCGTTCGCGCATTCATCATCATTGAGATCGGATCAATCGCTGTCGCCCGCTTCGCGGGCTTGTTGATAATCGCCCGCCATACCTGGGGTTGCGCGCTGTCGCGCTTCACCCCAGGCTTTACTCTGTCGCCTGCTCCGCAGGCTGAAGATGTGAAGAGCCGTTTCGCGCAAAAGTTTGGGTAATGACAAGGCGTTGAAACGCCGGGCTAAGCTCAATAGCCATCCCGCGGCAGGAATATCAATATTTCAAAGACTCGTAACGCAACGTATATCTTGTTCTTGAATTGCCCGAAATCGTTTGATCGCCCGGTGCAGCAACAACGCGGCGGCTTCTCTGCTCCGGCCGAGTTGTTCGACCATCTCCGCGTTGGACAGGCCTTCCACCTTCGCGAGGAGGATTGCGCGGCGATAGTCCTCCGGCAGGCTGTCCAGTTTTTGAATCAACGCCTGCAGGCTCTCTTTCTCCGCCAACAATCGGCTTGGGGTGGCGCTATCCACAGGCTCAGGCCCGTCCGGGGTTCCGACCGACCGGAATCGCACTAGTTCGGCGCGCCTCTTCTGTCTACCATGGAATCGGGCGGCGTCGGCGATTACGTGATCGGCGATCCTCGACAACCAGCTGAGGAAGCCCCCCGGTTTCTCATAACGAAAACGCTTAATGTCGCGGAAGGCTTCGAGAAACGTCTCCTGCAACACATCCTCAGCGTCGGCCAGCCTCCGCATCTCGCGGCTTAGCTTATAGTAAATCAGCATTGCGAGCCGCTTTTGATATTTCTCGAACAATGCGGTAAACGCGTATTCGTCCCCCTGCTCTACCCTGGCCAACAGGTCGTAAGTCGATGTCACTTGTCCCATATCCGCAAGTCAGCGTGAAGGAGTTGATGGAAAAGGCGCTCTCCCGCTTCGCGCCGCACAGAGAGCCGCCCCGCCGTGTACGAGCGCGACTTGAGCCCGCGCTGAACCGATTCGCAGATCGCGACGTCTTCATCCTGAATCCGTTCAGAGACGGCGACGCTGGCCAGGTTGCGTTCGCGGGCCTGTTCCGAAACGTCGGTGAAATAGAAATCGAAGATGACCTCGGTCCGATCAATTCCGAGAGGGATGACGAGGTTCGTGTCCATTACCCCTTCATACAAATTGACCATGAGGTTGGGGTAGAGCCAGTAGTAAAAAGCGCGGTCGCCCTTGCGAACGGCGCCTGTTTGCGCCTCGGCCCCCTTTGCGACGACGGGGCTTGATTGCAGGCAAAACCGCCCGCCGGTTTCGATCGTGTAACCGCCATAGTCGAGCACGCTGTCGAGGCCCTTATGAAGATAGGGCACGTGATAGCCGCCGTCGAGGTAATTATCGACAAAGACCTTCCAGTTGCAGCCGAGAGTGTAGCGCCGCCGCTCCACCCAATGGAAATTACCCAGGTCCAGCCCTCGCATTCGGCCGATGAGATCGGCGCCGAGAAAGTTTTCGAGCGAAGGGCCGCCCCGATCGAGTTTGACGAACACCCAGTTCTCCCAGACCGCGGTCTCTACAGGCGCGAGGCCGTTCGCCGCGCGATCGAAGTCGCAAACGCCGGTGAAATCCGGCGTCCCGCGAAGCTCTCCTTCGAGCGAGTAAGTCCAGCCGTGATACGGGCATCGCAGGTTGCGCGTCTCGCCTTCAGCGGCGGTAACGACGGCGGCGGCATGGTGGCGGCATACGTTGAAGAAGCCACGTAAAACCCGATCGTCGCCCCTGACGA
>DATCXQ010000383.1:0-5453 GCA_036565725.1 Blastocatellia bacterium | reverse complement strand
GGCAGCCGCCGATGACCTGCTCCGCTACGCCGAATCGCCAGTCCGGGGCGACGGCGCGTTCGAGTTCAAACACATCGCGCCGGGTAAGTACCTGTTGAGCGCGCGACAGGCTTCGGAAAAGGACGCAAACGATGATCAGTCTCGCCCGCTCGCCTGGGACGCGATCGAACGCGGGAAGCTACGCCGTGAAGCAGCCGCGAAGAACGAAATCGAACTAAAAGTTTGTGAGCGCGTGAAAGAACATGTCTTGCGGTGGTAGCCGTGGCGCAAAGCAGTCCGGTTTGCGCCGCCATTGCAACGGAGGCGTCAGATGAAACCCGGTCCACTCACTCTCTTTTCAATCTTGCCAATATTGCTTCTGATCGCGGTCTACCAATCAAGCGCGCAGGCCCCGCAGCGCGACAACCGTCCGCGCACGGCCTCGGTCAGCGGGCGCGTGACCATTGCCGGAAAACCTGCGGCGAATGCGGTGATCACCGTCACGGAGACCGATTTAGAACCGGATGCGGGCGAATCGGGCTTGCGCATTCCCCTCCAGGCCAAAACTCGGACCGACGGCGACGGTCGTTATCTGGTCGGCGGCCTGGCCGAGGGGCGCTACGTCGTCAGCGCAATGTTGAAGGCCTTCGTCGCCGCCGCCGATTTCGGTGATCACAACCTGAGCCGGACGGTGACCCTCGATGAAGGCGAAGCGCGGGAGAAGATAGATTTCGCGTTGATCCGAGGCGGCGTTATGACCGGCAAAGTTATGGATGACGAAGGCGCGCCGCTCGTCGCCAGACAGGTACAGCTTTACACAGTGGATGAACAGGGGCAGAAGGGCAACTACCGAGGTCCCTTTGCGTACGAGATGGGCGAAACGGACGACCGCGGCGTTTATCGCATCTACGGGCTGCCGCCGGGGCGCTACATCATCAGCGCGGGCGGCGAAGGAGGGGGCGACCCGATTCGCGGCAGGGGCGGAAAGTTCGCGCTCACATATCATCCCGACACGACTGACGAGAAACAGGCCAGGGTCATCGAAATCAAAGAGGGGAGCGAGGTCACGGATATAGACATCAGGTTCGGGAGCGCCAGGAAGACCTATGAAGCCGCAGGCCGCGTGGTTGATAGAGAAACAGGCAAACCCGTTCCGAGAATCCATGTTTCAGGCCGGTCCGAATATGAGATGGGCGGATCTAGGTCGGTTTTTTGGACGACAGCCATTGCTGACGGGCAGGGCGTCTTTAAGCTCACCGGACTGTCGCCTGGGCGTTACCAGGCGTCGGCTAGGGACAGCCTCGGCGAGACTGGCTATACAAGCGAGACGGCGGAGTTTGAAATCACGAACGACAATGTGAGCGGCGTCGAGGTGAAGGTCTTTCTTGGCGCGAGCGTCAGCGGCATCGTAGTTATCGAGGGGGCCGACGCCACGGCCGGAAAACAACTCCAATCAATAACTGTCTATCCCAGCGTGTCGCCGCCGATCGATGCGGCAGGCGATGCGAATGCGTGTTCCCCGGGCCGCCAGTTCCTCACGCCTGGCAGGGTCAACGCCGACGGCAGCTTCACCATTAAGGGGCTTCAGGCGTGCGGCGTCAGTTTCTCTTTATCGAGTTTTGACGGCGGACTGCGGATCAAGCGAATCGAGCGCGACGGCGTTGAGGTCAAAGACGCAATCGAGGTGAGGCCCGGTGATAAGGTCACCGGCGTTCGCATAGTGGCCCATCGAGCGCAAGGCCGGATTCGTGGCCAGGTCCGGATCGCGGGTGGCGCGCTGCCCGACGGGTGGCGGTTGGACGTCAGCGCCTCGCGACCGACGTCCGCGGACGAATCGAGGTCCGGCGCCAGGAGGTCCGTGTCGGCTGAAGGAACAGGCGGGTACGCATTCGTTGACGAGAAGGGGCGCTTCGTGATCGAAGGATTGCCAGCCGGCGAATATGATTTGTCAATTAATATGAACAAGCGTCTCGCGAATGGAAACCGGCAGTGGTTCAGTCCGCCGGTGTCGAATCAGCGCGTCACCGTCGGAGATGACGTTGAGACTTCGGTCACGCTCACCCTCGACATTAGCCACATAAATCAGCCCGACAATCGACCCAACAATCAGGAGGACCGGCGATGAGGGTGGTGAAAGCGTTGTCGTTAATTCTTCTCTGCGCGGCGTCGGTTCGAGTCGCTATCGCGCAAGCCGGAGCGAAGGAGAACTCTGAAGCGGCGCCCCAGACAAGGCGCTACGGAGTGATTACAGGGCGCGTCGTCAATGAGGTCGGGCGGCCAGTCGCGGGCGCGCCGATCCTCGTCATCAAATCCGGCGTCAAGATCACGAGCGGCATGCAAACCTCAACCGCCGATGACGAAGGCAATTTCAAGGCGACCGGGCTTGGTCCCGGCTCTTACATGATTTACGCAAACGTTCCTGGATATGTCATCGCCAGGGCCGGTTCCGAGAGCGATTATCATCGCCCGGGGGCCAGCGTCACGATCAATCTGGTCAAAGGCGGAGTGATTACCGGGCGCGTCACCGACTCGTATGGCGAGCCGATGGTCGGCGTTTGCGCACAGGCCTTTAAAGTCCGCGAACTGGAAGGCGGGCAGAAATATTTAGGGGAACTCAGGGAGTCGAATGGAAGATTGACGGATGATCGCGGCGTCTATCGCCTCTACGGCCTGGAGCCGGGAGTTTACGTCGTCGGCGTTACAAATGACCAATCGGGCATGTCCGGCGGCGATTATCCCGGGCGCGAGGCTATGACGTGGCATCCGTCCTCTCCGCGCGCGACGGCTGCGGAGATCACAGTGCGTGGCGGCGAAGAGATCGCCGGCATCGACATCCGCCATCGCGAAGAGCGCGGCCACATGATCAGCGGAACGGTCCTCGGTGACGCCGCGCCCGACCCGATGAGCGATGGCATAATCGTCATGTTGACGAGCGGCCCCGACAGGCAATCGGTCGGAGCGACGTGGGTGTACGGAACGAAGGGCTTTGCGATGTTCGGCGCGCCTGACGGCGAGTACGAGGTCGTTGCATTAAAGGTGAGCCGCACCCAAACTGATTTTGGGAACTCGGCGCCCCGCCGCGTGGTCGTGAAGGGCGCCGACGTGTCGGGGATCGAGCTTAGAATAGCGCCGTCGGCTTCGGTCTCCGGGAGGGTGAAGGTCGAAGCGGGCGCCGCGGGAAAAAGTCCTTGCGAAGATGTGGCGCAGGCCAGGGCGACGGTTGACGATGTTCTGTTGAGCGCCGCGCCTGAGGACGAGTCACAGCCGTCATTACTAGCAATCGCGCCTTATTTTCGTTACCTCGGCGGCGCGATGGGCGGCGCGCCGGATGAAAAAGGCGAATTCACCCTGAGAGGCTTGGCAGCGGGGCGCTTCCGTATCAAAGCTGATTTGCCTGAAGACGGCTGGTACGTCCGGGCCATTACCCAACCTGCTCCCGGCGCAGGGAAAAAGCCGGCCGACGCTTCTCTCAATGGCATCACGGTAAAAGCGGGCGAAAAGCTGTCTGGCGTTGAAGTGGTCATCGCCGAAGGCGCGGCAAGTTTGAACGGTCGCGTCGTTCCTGCTAAAGAGGCGTCCAAATTGCCCTCCCGGCTGCGCGTTCATTTGATCCCGGCTGAAGTTTCGGCGGCGGACGACGTCCTTCGTTATGCCGAGACGGCAGTCGGCGCCGACGGCGGGTTCGGATTCAAACATATCGCGCCCGGCAAATATTTGTTGCATACGCGGCAGGCCTCGGAAAAAGAAGCGAACAATGACCGGTCTCGCCCGCTTGCGTGGGACGCGGTCGAACGCGCGAAGCTTCGTCGCGAAGCCGCGGCGGCAAAGAACGAAATCGAACTGAAGGCTTGTGACCGCGGGAAAGATTACGTTTTGCGCCTCAATCGTTGAAGGCCGACAGACTTGAGTCTTATCGAGGAGGTGTTATGTCAAGAATCAGTTTCGCTCTAGGCGTTCTGGTTTTGCCACTGGCTCTTTTTTCAACTCGGGCCCAGGGCTTGCCGCAGCCTGACCCTGGAACGGCTATTGTTTCCGGCGTCGTCACATTGAAAGGCGAACCGACATGCGGCGCAACCGTTGGATTGTGGAATCAAGGTTCTCGCTCGCACAACAAGTATTTCGTCAGCACTGATGCGAATGGGCGATTTCGCGTTACGAATGTCGCCGCCGGAATGTATTGGATCTACGCGCGCGCGCCCAACCATATCTTGCTCGTAACTTTTGGAACTGAGCTAGACATCAAAAAGCCGCTCGATGTCGCCGAGGGCCAGAAGGTCGAGAATATCGCGCTTGAAGTCAAACGCGGCGGTTTGATTGCCGGGCGAATCACCGATTCGCGTGGCGGCCCGCTGATTGGAGAAAAGATCAGTCTCCACAGGCTCGACAAGGATGGCAAGCCACAAGTCATTCTCTGCGTATCTCGTTGCCAAACCGATGACAGAGGCGACTATCGCATCCACGGCTTGCCTGAAGGCCTCTATCTGGTCAGCGTTGAGTATGCCAGGGACAAACTATTCTTCTATCCGGGCATGACCAGCCAATCCGAAGCGAAGGCAATCGAGGTCGCCGAAGAATCGGAAGCCGCCGGTATTGACATCACCCTTCCCGATCAGGAACGGTCCCCCATCGCAATGGCAATAACAGGCGAGGTCACTGTCCGCCTCGTGACCGAAGACGGAGTGGGATTGCCGAATGTGAAGGTAAATATGACGCCCATCCTTAAGAATCGTCACTCGATCTCGGCGTCGGGCGGCGCCTATTTGTATACCACAGACGAAAATGGCAATTTCAAAACCCACAAATCCGGGCCGGAAAATGAGCCGGGATTCTATTGGTTTAGAGCCTTACATGCGGGGGGCTACGCTCTCAAGCGCCTCGTCAGTCAATTCGTTGGCAATGACATCACGCTCATCATGACCAAAGGCGGCGTGATTACCGGCAGAGTCACAAACATAAAGGGAGAGCCGATGATAGGCGCGATTATCATATTGGTGATGTCGCGCGACGCCGAAGGGAAGCCGCCAATGCGGGAAGGACTCGAACTTACTGTCGCTACTGATGATCGTGGCGTCTATCGTTTCTGGGGGCTGACGCCGGGAACCTACTATGTCTACACGAATATTGATCTCGCCGGCGGCTGTTCCAACAAGGGATTTGCGACTTATCGCTCGTCGTCAACGAGCGATAAGTCCAGCGAGGTGATTGTCAGGAGCGGCGTCGAAACCAGTGACATTGACATCAGCTATCGCGAGAACTGAGGTCGCATCAAGTGATTTGAGACTTCGATGGCCGAGCCTCTCCGAGTGATCAAAGGGGCGCCCTATGAAACCCGGTCTGCTCAATCTCTTTTCCACCTTTTCAATATTGCTTCTGGCCGTGGTCAGCCGATCGAGCGCGCAAACCACGCAGTTGGAGTAGCGCGCCGGGGACGAGCGAAGTCAGGCGGCGCGTCACCGTCAGTAGCGGCGCCGAGA
>DATCXQ010000827.1:0-2829 GCA_036565725.1 Blastocatellia bacterium | reverse complement strand
TTGCGGATTGAATAGGATTTCAATCGCAGCTTCGCAGCCTGCGGTTCCAGGCGGCGGATTCGGAATCAATAATCCGCAATCCGCAATCCGCAATCCGCAATCCGCACGGGAGCGATGAGCTATGACAATCCATCAATTGCTGGCCGAATGGTCGCAGTGGTTCTGGCCGGTTTTCGCAAATCACCTCTGGCAGGCGACGCTCTTCGCGCTCGCCGTATGGATCGCCGCGCTCTGGCTGGGGCAGGCGAGGACGCGCCACATTGTGTGGTTGATGGCTTTTGCGAAATTCCTTTTGCCGTCGGCGGTATTGTTCCTGCTGGCGCAGGGACTCGGCCTGAATCTTTCGTGGACTGCGCGGACCGAAATGACCGCCACGGCGGAGGCCGAAGTCTTGCTTCAGATTGCGGAGCCTGTTGCGCAATCGGACGCCAGTGTGGGCCACAATGAGATCTATTGCGTTTTGATGACGCTGTGGCTCATCGGAGTCGCGGTCTGTTTCGCGCGCTGGGGATGGCGGCGACGGCGGTTTGCCGCGGTCGCGCTCGCGGGCGAGAAGGTCGAGGTCGGGCGTGAGGCCGAGATGCTCGACGATTTGAAATCCCGCCTGAACGTGGGCCGCCGGGTCGGACTGGTTGTCTCTTCGAGCTTCGCGGAGCCCGCGGTTTGGCGCGCGCTGCGCCCTCTGATCGTCCTGCCGCGAGGCCTCGCCGAGCGACTGAGCGACGGCGAGCTTGAATCGGTGTTGAAGCATGAGCTGTTTCACGTCAAACGCTTCGACAACCTGTTCGGCTCATTGCAGATGTTCGTCTGTTGCTTCTTCTGGTTTCATCCGCTCGTCTGGCTGATTGATCGAAGATTGATCGAAGAGCGCGAGTTGATGTGTGACGAGCGAGTCATTCTCTCCGGGGCCGCGCCCGACGCTTACGCGGCGAGTCTGTGGAAGGTCGTTCAATTCGGATTCGGTTGGCCCGTCGAAGGCGTTTCGCGCGCCACGGGGTCGAACTTAAAAAGGAGGATCAAACTTATGTTGCATGCAAATCATCGGTCGAAATCTTCAGCGGCGAGCCGCGCGCTTGTAGGAATAACGTTCATTGCATTGATCGCTCTCGCCGCGGCGATGGCGCTCTTCAGCCGCGACAGGTCTGCGGTCGCCGAGGCGACGAACGTTCAAGATCAAGATAAAAAAATTGTCGCAACCACGCCGATGCAGTTCGAAAACCCGCCGGAAATTCCGCTCGTCATCACCGAGGCGCGATTGTCCATCGGCGAAGCGCGGGCGATAACCTCGGATGGCGTCCGTCCCGACGGAGAAAGAGTGCGAGTGATGTATCAAGAAGGAGAGATGCGCGACGCCGAGATTCTGCTCAACCTGGTGAACAACAGCGGTCGCCGCATCACGGAGTTTGCCCTTCATATTCAGAACGCGTCGTTTTGGCCGAAAAGCAGCACGGTGGTCGTATCTGGCCGGCAGTCCAGTACTGATGCGGCGCCTGGCGCCCAAGTAGCCATTGAACCGCAAGGAGTCCTCGCTTACAAAACCAGGTTGCTGATCAAGGAAAAAGAAGGCGACAGGAATTTGATGAACCACCTAAACGATTTCAAGGTCGGACTAGCCGGCGTCAAGTTCGATTTCGAGAAAGATTGGGCGTGGTATTCGGAAGCAAGGATTGAAACCGATGGCGAAGCCAAAATAAGAATAATCGCAATGAATCCAAATGACGGTGTTCCAGGTGGAGTTCCTGGCGGAGTGCCAGGAGGAATACCAGGTCCGCCGAAGAAGAGGAGCGGAGTCCCAGGTGGAGTTCCGGGCGGAGTTGTCAATCCAAAGGACGAAGACGATACAATCCACCAGATGACCGCTTCATTGCGCCCGAAGATCTTATACAGAGAGAAGGCGCAATATACGCGCGAAGCGCGAGCCAACAAGATCGAAGGCATAGTTATCCTCAGCGTCGTTTTCGGCGTCGACGGGCAGATCGGCTACGTCGGAGTGATCCAGGGGCTGCCCGACGGCCTGACCGAAAAAGCGATCGCGGCGGCGAATAAGATTCGCTTCGAGCCGGCCATGAAAGACGGCCGGCCGGTGAGCGTGCGCGGCAGCCTCGAATTTACCTTCAATATTTACAAGGATCCGGTCGAGCAAATGGACAGTTCGCTGCGTCCGACGATCCTGTACCGAGAGAAGGCGCAGTACACGCAGGAAGCGAAAGATAATAAGGTCGAAGGCACGGTGGTTTTAAGCGTCGTCTTCGGCGCCGACGCTCAGATCGGCGACGTCAAAGTGATTAAGGGATTGCCCGACGGGTTGACCCAGAAAGCCATCGAAGCGGCAAGTAAGATTCGCTTTGAGCCCGCCATGAAAGACGGCCAGCCGGTGAGCGTGCGCGGGAACCTCGAATACACTTTCAGACTTTAAGACGACTGGCGCCGGCGTAGCCAGCCCGTTTCAATTTCGGGGCGTTGATCCTCGTTTCGGCCATCGGACAAAATAGGGGACGGAAACATCATCTCTTATGTTTCCGTCCCCTATTTTTTTGTCCCCTATTAGCTCTCGTCTCCTCGATCAGCAGATTGTGTAAGCAGGGGCAACCTGTACCGTTCGTGGTACAAGTTGCCCCGATTTTCCGCATAGCAATGGCGACTTTCCTGATGAACAGCGTCGGGCGCAGAGGAAGTGGTATAATCCGAGCGCCCCGCAACCGAAGCAGGAAGACGTTTTATGATCAGAGAAAAAATCCCAGCGATCGGACGCATAGGCTCGCTGCTGGTATTGATCGTCGCGATAGTCGTCATTGTGGCGGCGTTCATTCGCGCCCGCAGGCAGCCGCC